>JAJDBH010000071.1 GCA_029261455.1 Nitrospinaceae bacterium | reverse complement strand
GTCGGGATGAATTCTTTTTGCCACACGACGAAATAATTTTTTCAGGTTTTCAGGCGGATTAAATTCTTTGGGTTTCTTCGCTTCAGGGCTCTCTTCTTCCTGAAATTCCCTGGCCTGTTCGCGAGCAGATTCCGCTTCTTCCCTGAAATTATCGGCTTTGGGGAAAACCTTGGATGCCAGACCCAATACCTGCGCCTTAACCTGATCCAGCTCCGCATACATCTGCCCGACTACGTTTTGATATCGGCGCTCGAAAATATGCAGTTGCGCATTTTCAGTGGAGAGCTCAAGCTCCTTGTCAGCAAGCTTGCGTCGAAGATCCGCCAGCTCACGCCTTCTGGCCTGTAACTCCTCCGCCTGCGGACTCAAAATCTGTAAAACAGAAGACATAATTATCTTCTCACCTGAGATTTTTTCTTAAATAGGGAATACATTTATTATCGGGCGAACATCACAGTAAAACAAGTGCAAAGCATTACATTTTGGGTGCAAATAAGACAGTGCGTTTAGATTCAATCATTTATAAAAAGTTAAACTTTTCAGCCCTTTTCCACACAATTCCCAAGATAATAAAGGCCAAACTTTCAATGACATAGAACATTAAAGCAGATTAAGCCCATAAAATCAATAGCTTATAGCCAGTCAACTTAAGCCCTTCTTTCACCATCTTTAAACCCTTTAAAACTGGTGCTTTACAAGCCAGCCAGCTTGCTTTAAAAGAGAGAGGATTGAAAAATTTGCCTTTAAGGACCGCGATGAAAAAAGCTCCAATTATTATTGCCGAGGACTCTCCCTTTTTGACCAACGAAACCCGGCAGACCCGCTGGGCCATTCCTTATAATTTTGAATGCCTCAATGCGAGGATAGATAACCTGCTGACGCGCAATCAAAATCACATAAAAGGCAAAAGAATTCTCGATATCGGTTCTCATATGGGGACCTTCATGTACGCGGCGCTGAAACTCGGGGCGGAGTTTGTGCAGGGGATAGACACAGAAGAAAAAACCATCAAACGCGGGCAGGATCTATTCCAACAGTTACAGGTTTCTCAGTCCAACTATAACCTGCTGGTAGATGATGCGTTTCGTTATCTGGAGAATTTGGAGGAAGGGAGTTTTGATACCGTGCTCTGCCTCGGCACACTCTATTATATGGTCGAACCCTACAGACTGCTGAACCTCATGCAGAAAGTGGCGAAAGAAACAATTCTCGTTGATACCTTCACCGCCGCCTATGCCGCCATTCAGGGCAAAGAAGCACCCGAAGTTTATAGCGCCATGAATGAAGAAAACCTTAAACTGCCGATGATGCTCACCGCCCTGACCCAACCGGGTAAAAAAGATTACCGCCTGCCACATTCTTTCCCGCACAAAGACAAAGACCTCAGCCTGATTACACTACCAACTTCGACACTATTAGAAATCTGGTTCCAGTCATTAAGAATGCGTTGCAAACAAATCGAGTGGAATGAATATAAAACCCGCCCCTGCACCTATCACGACCTGCTCACCCCCGAGCAAAAAAAATCTTCGCACTGGGCCGATGTCTACACCAGTGGCGTGAGAGTCTCTTACCTCCTGCAAAAATAGACACGCTGGACTAAGTTGAGTTTTTGCAGGGGATTTTTCTGATACTATTCATACCTACTTCATCAAACCCAGACCGGAGAAAAAAATAATGTTTAAGGCATATGCTGCTTCAGCGGCTAAAAATGAACTAAAACCTTTCGAATACGAACCCGGCCCCTTGGCGGAAAATGAAGTACAAGTCAAAGTAGAAACCTGCGGTATCTGCCACTCTGACTTGAGCATGTTGAACGATGATTGGGGAATGTCCCAGTTTCCGTTGGTACCCGGGCACGAGGTGATAGGCATTGTCGAATCGACCGGAGAACAAGTCAAACACTTGAAACCTGGACAACGAGTCGGCGTCGGTTGGTTCTCGAATTCCTGCATGAGTTGTGAATGGTGTGTGGGTGGAGATCATAATCTTTGTGGAACCACTGAGGGAATCATCGTGGGACGACATGGAGGGTTTGCCGACCGGGTACGTATCGATGCAACCTGGGCAATTCCTATACCCGATGGAGTCAATCCTGAATCGGCGGGCCCCCTCATGTGCGGCGGCATCACTGTTTTCAATCCAATTCTTCAGTTCGATGTAAAACCTACATACCGTGTAGGGGTGATTGGCATTGGCGGGTTGGGTCACATGGCATTGAAGTTCCTCGACGCATATGGTTGTGAAGTGACGGCATTTTCTTCAAGTGCAAACAAGGAAGAAGAAGCCAAAAGTTTCGGTGCCGATCACTTTGTGAATTCATCAGACTCCAATTCTCTAAAAAATATCGCAGAGTCGCTGGATTTCATCATCTCCACCGTAAACGTGCAACTGGACTGGCCAGCATATATCAATGTGCTGCGGCCCAAAGGGAGACTGCATATAGTCGGGGCAGTCCTGGAACCTATACCTGTACCGGTCTTTCCGTTGTTATTGGGACAAAAATCGGTTTCGGCGAGTCCACTGGGAAGCCCGAATTCGATGGAGATTATGTTGCAGTTTGCTGCAAGGCATCAGATAGAGCCAGTGGTGGAAACTTTCCCCATGGATAAAGTCAATGACGCGATGGAAAAACTAAAATCGGGCAAACCCCGTTACCGACTAGTCTTGAAAAATTAAACTTTTCCAAACAAGGGCGGGAAATGAACAGCTATTACATACCTTTTCTCCCCCTACCGACCACGAGAGCTTGGGAAGAATATTACGAGACTAGAGTTATCCTAATCAACCGTTACACTGGGTCTTCCACAAACTATTCACTCGACAAGAGTTGCTTGAGTCTGAATGGATCCTTTAAACTCTTTTTTCATGTCTTTTGCTGCAGGCAATTTATTAATAAATTTTTCGTTAGTCTAGTATAGGCCGCTATCGGCGGCGGTCTCAAAAAGTATTCCTGCCTCTTTACTCACCCTGCCCAATAAGATGGAAATACTAACTTGAAAAAAATAGTACAACTACATGGGACAGGTCAGTATGCGAACATCTCTTATCAGGCAAAATTAAATACTGCGCCTAAAACACCACCAAATATTCCGCCCCAAACAACTAGCCACCCTAAATGAACTTTGATGATTTTTTTAACCATTTCCTTAACCAATTGTGGTGTTAATTCATTTAAACGTTTATCAATAATCGTTTCTATTTTAGACACAATATCCTGACCAACTTTGTGAGAATCCAACCCCTGCTTCAAGACATTTTTAAAACGCTCAGACTCTACCATTTCACGCAATGTAGTTTTCATTTTTGCCACAAAGGGTTCTCTTAAAGGAATAAGCGCCTGCTCCCCACCCATCATTTTCAACATTTCGCCAAAAGAAGACTCCATTATGGAGGTCACTAACCCCTTATAAATCTTGTCATAATCAATAGCGTTCAATAGTGGGTCGATATTAAAAATATGGCTACCCTGCTCCTCCTCCCTTTCGATAAACTGTTCAACATTTTCCTGCGTAAAAAACTGCTTCATCATTAAATCTTTAATCGCTAACTTAAACTCATCAAAACGATTTGGAATTACTCCGGAACCATATAAAAATGGCACTTTCTCAAATAACATATGAATCGCCAACCAGTTAGTGACTGCACCTGAGAGCGCAAAAAAGCCAATGGATTTCATCAAATCTGGTTCTACAGGTCCTAAATAACCAGCAACAATAATTAAAACAGCAATTAAATTAGTAAAAAAACTCTTGTTGAAAATATGCGTCATTATTTTATCTTTCTTATTTTTTAAATACGGTGGAGAGGTGATCCTGTTTACCTGGATCAGTTTCAGTCAAAGTTAAGCTACCATCAGACTGATATTATGTTGTTATCAGGCATGCTCCTGATAATTTTTTTCTTTACTATACATCCATCCCAGCTTTCTAGATCGCCAGACATTAATAAGTTAAATATAACAAGTGCTTGGACTAATTATTTCCTTAAAATGAAGATGTCCGCGTTGGGTCGCTTGCGGACTCCTATAAACGGCGTGAAAAGCCCACGACCTATTCGTTAAGCGGCAGGGTTTTGTACAACCTGTTGGTCTCATCGGCAATCTTGTCATGCAAGTACAGGATCAACCAGCGTTTACCTCCCTCTTTCACTACCCCTATCGCTACATCACGAAACAGGATTGCCGGTTGTTTCTTCTGCAAGGTTTTGAAAATTGTCTTCGACCATTTCGCTGCCCGGCCGACCTGATATTTTTGAATCCAGTCAAAGAACTTGTTGTCTGAAAAAGGCAGTGCCACTTCCCGCGCCCCGGTTAAATGGGATACCCTGAGACCCAGCATTTTGTTCAGCACCGGTTTCTGGCTCAATTGCCCGGTCCACTCCAAATAACCTGACAAACTTTTCAGCAAATCATAAACTCTGACCTCATACAAAGGTTCCGAAGAACGGGGATGCCAGAACCGGGCAATGTTTTCAGCCAAAGAAATATAGAGTGGTTTCACTTTGACCCACGGCATAGGTTTGACCGAAAATAAAATATTTTTTCTCGATGCCTCAACGATGCCACGAACCTCATCCGGCAAAGATAGTTCTTCTTCCTGTAACTGGTCCATTTCATCCAGCAAAGTTTCCGGTTCGGGGACTTCATCGGCTCGGTGCTCCGCATAAACTTTTATCGCCGCTTCGCCCGCCATCAAGAGCCATTGAACCCATAGCATCCGAATCACTCTCAACCGGACCCGACGTAGAATAAAACTTGGAATCCACCCTGACCGTGCTGCCTTATTTTTATTCTCCGTAACAGCGGGATGCACTTCGCGCAAACGGAATTGAGTCAACATTTCCAGTCCGGGAAGTTCCAGAATTTCCAGAAACTGCCGGTTTATTTCCAGCATGCCAGTGAACACATTACCGATCCGGGCTTTTTCCAGCGGCACCTTCTCGTTCGGATAATAAATCGATGCAATGCGCGTAACCAGACGCATGGTATCTGGAAAAAAGTTTAACTCTTCCTGGCTTGAATTATTTTGACTGCGATAGCTGGCGCAAGTTTCCAACACTAATTTTAATGCCTGATTTTCCTCAGACGAAATACGCTCATCCTTTCTCTGCTCGACCCGCTTCTGTCGAGCATCCATGAACTTCCAGATGTGGAGAAATCCCTTGGCTAGATTAAGGATAGACATGAATTTTTTCTATAAGAGGTAAGAAATATTGGTGTTATATTAAATGTGTTTATTGATATTTTTATTTTTCACTGTTTTCAAACCCAACCAGTCCAAACTCTGCCATGAACCTACTGAAATTTGTTGCCCTTATTCTCACAGGACTGATTTTAACCCAATGCGGGGAAAAGAAGACTGCCCAATATTATGTTCAGGAAGGAATTGAATATTCCAACCAAGGACATTATGACAAGGCCGGCGAATCTTTTTTAAAAGCCGTCGAAGAAGACCCCAAAAACATTGAAGGTCATTATGGTCTGGGCGGAATCTATAATCTTGAAAAAAAATATACGGATGCTGAGAAAGCTTTCAAGTCCGCTATCCAGCTCGACCCCACTCACTATAACGCATGGTACAGCTTGGGCTACACCTATGAACTGATGGGCAAAAAAGAGGATTCCGAAAAAAGCTATGAGAAATACCGCCGACTCAAAGGAAAAATGAATTCCATCATGAACAAGGAAAAGCCTTGAGACCATTAATATTCTTCATCCTCCTCTTTGCCTGGGTCAGTGCCTGTGCCCCTACCAGCAAGAAACACCGCAAGCGTTACCGCAAGTCTTATCCTACAGATCAATCCGTACAGAAACAAAAACCAAAACCTTCCAGATCGAAATCCACCTCTCGACCGAAGACTCCTGTTATTCGTGGTTCGGTGAAAACTTCTTTGCTTCCAACCATATTGAACGAGAAGGACCAGTCTTTAATGATCCTTATCGACGCGGGAAAATATCTTACCGGCAAGAAAAACCTTTCTACAACTGGAAGCCTAAACAAAAAAGAATCTCCCTTCGTAAACCTGGCGGCGTTTTACATTGATCGGACAGAAACCACGGTCACTCAATTTCGTAAATACCAACCCCGTTACAACGAAAAACCTTTCACCAACAGAAAGGATTGCCCAACCTGCCCGGCCATGGGTATCAACTGGATTCAAGCCAGTAAGTATTGTCGATGGGCTGGCAAGCGTCTACCAAAAGAAGAGGAATGGGAGGCCGCCGCCAGAGGAGTGAGCAACTTCACTTACCCCTGGGGAGAGCTATTTCTTCCCCAACACTCCAACTTACATGGGAAAGAAGATGGACACCTGTTTGCCGCTCCAGTAGGATCATTTCTATCCGGTGCCAGTGCCAGCGGATTGGTGGATATGGCCGGGAATGTTTGGGAGTGGGTGGACAACAAAAAATCTTCCAGACCCCAAGCTAACGCCCGCGTTGTTAAAGGCGGAGGATGGACCAGCAATAAAAGCCAGGCACGCATTTCATTTCGCAATCATGTCGATCTTAAAATGAATAATCCAACGTTCGGGTTTCGTTGCGCAAAATCTCTGCAGCAAAAAAGGTAAAACTAGGGATCCAAAACAAGAGAAGCCAGCGAAGAACTCGCTGGCTGGCCTCCTGCATCTATTTTTTTCAGGCGGGGGTGAATCAGGAGCAACCTGATGTCGCTCCACAGGTCATGCACTTCAAACAAGTTCCATTCCGAACTAATGTCAAGCTTCCGCATTCCTGGCAGGCATCGCCTTCGTAGCCTTTTAATTTGGCAATCACCGCCGTAGCCGTCGCAACTCCGGTGGACGAACCTTGAGCCGAAGCTCCATTACCGTTTCCGTTGCCATTCCCATTAGACGGAACCGCGATTACAGGGGCAACTTCGGTCTTCGTAGAAGTTCCCTGTGGTGACGAGGACGACCCTTTTGAGTCAAATGCGCCTTCATCGTCACTGGACTGCTGATCCTTTTTTCCGATGGAGTCCGCCCGCAAATCATCTGGAGTCACCTGAGCCAGATCAGTCCTGCCCAGATAAGTGATCGCCAATTCGCGGAAAATATAGTCGATGGTTGAGGTGGACATGGTGATGGCCTGATTACCGGTAACAATTCCGTTCGGCTCAAATCGGGTGAACACAAACGCATCGGTAAACTCTTCCAGCGGAACTCCGTGTTGCAGTCCTAATGAAATAGCGATGGCAAAGCAGTTCATCAAACTACGGTAGGCAGCACCTTCTTTATGCATGTCGATGAATATCTCGCCGAGAGTGCCATCATCATACTCACCGGTTCTAAGATAAACTTTATGACCTCCGATGGAAGCTTTCTGGGTATAACCTTTTCTCCGGTGCGGCAGAGCTTTGCGCTTATGCTCACGGACCACTTCTATAATTTGTTTGGCCGTCTGCATGGCAGGTGTTTCTTCTTCCGTCTTCAACTGGTTGAAGCTGTCTGTCGCCACACTGTTCAATGGCTGACTCAGCTTGGAACCATCTCGGTAAATAGCGGTTCCTTTCAACATCAGCTTCCAACTCAGCATATGCGCCCGCTCGACATCAACCATGGTGGCATCGTTAGGCATATTAATGGTTTTGGATATTGCGCCGGAAAGAAAAGGCTGAGCCGCCGCCATCATGCGGATATGCGCCTCAGGGCGGATGAAACGTTTGCCGTATTTTCCACACTGGTTGGCACAATCAAAAACAGAATAATGACGCTCTTTCAGATGGGGAGAATTTTCAATCGTCATTCTTCCGCAAATACTGTCATTGGCCGACTGGATTTCCTCATCAGTAAAACCGAGATGCGCCAGCAAGTTGAAGGTCGCAGAGTCTAACTGTTCAGAGGTCAACTTCAACACATCTTTGCAGAACGATTCCCCCAAAACAAATTTATTGAATGCAAAACTGATATCGAAAGCCATCGGTAATTCAAGTTGAACATTATCGAGAACATCATCGGTAAACCCTTTTTTGCGCAAAGAGCTCCGGTTGATGTAAGGAGCCGTTTCCAAGCTTCCTGTTCCCACACAATACTCAACAATGTCTTTGATCTCATCAGGCTTGTAACCCAGTCTGCGAAGTGCACCAGGAACGGACTGGTTGATAATTTTGAAATAACCACCGCCTGCCAATTTCTTGTATTTAATCAAAGCGTAATCCGGCTCAATGCCTGTAGTGTCGCAATCCATCAACAATCCGATCGTGCCTGTTGGAGCAATGCAAGTGGTCTGAGCATTGCGAAAACCATTCTTCTCACCCAAAGCCAGCGCGTCCGCCCATTCCTTTTGGGCCGCCTCAAGGAGATAGTTAGGGCAATGTTCCGCCTGAATACCTTGCGGGTAGATGGTGAGACCTTCATACTCATGAACTTCCTTATTATGCGCCGCACGTTGGTGGTTTTTCAGAACCCGGAGCATGGAACTTCGGTTCTTTTCAAAACCTGCGAAAGGTCCAAGCTCTCCAGACATTTCCGCAGACATTGCATAAGCGGCTCCTGTCGTCATGGCGGAAAGCGCACCAGCGATAGCACGACCACTTTCCGAATCATAAGGAATGCCCATCACCATAAGCATGGCTCCTAAATTGGCATATCCCAAACCCAAAGTGCGGAATTCAAAACTCTTTTTAGCAATAGCCTGGTTGGGGAACTGCGCCATCATCACCGAAATTTCCAGTGTGAGGGTCCACAACCGACAAGCATGGCGGTAGTTTTCTATTTCAAACACTGCCTTTTCTTCATCGTAGAAACGCATCAGGTTGATGGACGCAAGGTTGCAGGCAGTGTCATCGAGGAACATGTATTCTGAACAGGGATTAGAAGCACGGATCGGCCCATCTTCCGGGCAAGTGTGCCACTCGTTGATCGTCGAGTGAAACTGCAGCCCAGGGTCGGCACTGGACCAGGCAGAGTAGTTGACTTTTTCCCACAAATCTTTGGCTGGCAAAGTTCTGGCAATCTCCCCATCCGTCCTGCGGATCAGGTTCCAGTCTCCGTCGCATTCCACAGCTCGCAGAAACTCATTGGTGAGACGGACCGAGTTGTTGGAGTTCTGACCCGAAACTGTCAGGTAACCTTCTGAAGTCCAGTTGGTGTCATACTCTTCAAACTCGATATCCTTAACTCCTTGTCGAGCCAACTGAATAACGCGATAAATATAGTTTTCAGGGATGAAGCAATC
>JAJDBH010000070.1 GCA_029261455.1 Nitrospinaceae bacterium | reverse complement strand
CGACGGCTCTGTCTATTTCAAAACCAATGCCTCCACCGTAGAAGCTTATAAGGAGAGAGGTATGCAACCTTTCAAACCTTCCGCTAAGCAGACCCTGAAAAACTATTACGAAGTTCCGGAAGAAATCCTGGAAGATGATGATGAACTCGCCGAGTGGGCCCGCAACGCGGGAGGAAATGCTCCATAGAAAAAGAAAATAATGCTCACCTATACAAGAAGAGCTTGTGGACTCGCCTCTGCAAGGGCGTGATCGTTTTCAACAAGAGAACCTGACAAACCAATCGCACCGACTTCTCCGTGTTAAAGGTTTTGAGTTTTACTTTTAGCATCCTGCCAATGTTTTTCCAATTCTTCTAGGGGAGTGTCTTTCAGTTCCTTTCCATTTTTGGTGACCTGCTCTTCGATGTATTGAAAGCGTTGGATGAATTTGTTGTTGGTGGTGCGGAGAGCTTCTTCGGCATCTATCTTTTTGAATTTGGCGATATTGACCAGTACGAATAGAATGTCTCCCAGTTTTCCTTCGATATCGGCTTCTTTCCCCAAAAGTACAGCTTCTTTGAACTCGGCGACTTCTTCGTCGAGCTTGTCGAAGACGGCTGTTATTTCATCCCAATCGAATCCGTGCTTGGCGGCTTTCTTTTGTAGCTTTTGCGCGCGTAAGAGTCCAGGTAGGTGTTTGGGGACTCCATCCAGCACCGATTTTCTGTGAACATTATTTTTTTCCTGGTTTTTGATTGCTTCCCCATGTGTGACCACTTGCTCTGGAGTTTCCAGGTTGCCTTCCTGAAAGACATGCGGGTGACGGCGAACCATTTTTTCACTGATGTTTTGCACCACGTCATTTATATTGAACTCGCCTCTGTTTTCAGAAATTTTTGCATGAAATAGAATCTGATAGAGCAGATCTCCCAGCTCGTCTTTGATTTCTTCTGGATTATTACCGTCCAGGGCTTCCAGTGTTTCGTAGACTTCTTCAACAAGATAAGGTTTAAGGCTTTCGCGTGTCTGGACTTTATCCCAGGGGCAACCATTTTCGCTCATCAGGGTATCAACAATTTCGGTCAGCTTTTTGAAATCGGTCATTAGTTTCTCAGGCCAGGAATTTTAAGATTACCGAGTCGGCGAGGTAGAGTCCTTTGCGCGACAGGGCCATGTGGTTTTGATTGATCGTAATCAGCCCGTCGGTGAGCAGCGGGTCGATCACTTTGCCGTAAACTTTTTTAAAGGATATCTGGAATCGTTTTTCAAAATCTTCAATAGCGATGCCTTTGAGACGGCGAAGGCCAAGCATAATTGTTTCGCCCATGGCGTGCAAGGGCGCAAGTGTTTCGGTCGACTCCACCGCTGACCCTTCGGCTTGAACCTCACGGATATAGCGGGAAGGCAGATTGGTATTCTTGAAACGCTCAGCACTTAAATAGGAGGAGGCACCGGCCCCGAGGCCGAGGTATTCTCCGTTGTCCCAATAATTGAGATTGTGTCGGCTTTGGAATCCCGGTCGAGCGTAATTTGAAATTTCGTATTGTTCATAACCTGCCGACTGCATAGTTTCAATTGTTGTTTGAAACATTTCCAGTTGAGTGTCTTCGGGGGGGAGGATGAGAAGTCCCCGCTCATGTAATTTGAAGAAGGAGGTTGCAGGCTCAATGGTTAGGCTGTAAGCAGAAATATGGTTGGGTTGCTTTTTAAGCGCCTGCTGTAAATGGGATTTCCATTTTTCCGGGGACTGGCCGGGCAGGCCGAACATTAAATCGATAGAGAGGTTGTCGAACCCAGCCAGGCGTGCTCGGTCTATAGTGGTGTGGATTTCTTCCTCATTGTGCACCCGTTCCAGAAGTTTTAGTTCGTCCGCATCAAAAGATTGCACCCCTATGCTGATGCGGTTGAATCCTGAGGAACGGATTTTTGCCAGAGTTTCTTGTTTCACCGTTGCCGGGTTGGCTTCGATAGTGATCTCGCAATCTGAACTGAGATTGAAAAGACTCTTCACTCGCCCGAGAATTTCATCCAGGCTTGCTGGAGGCAGAATGGTTGGGGTGCCGCCACCAAAAAAAATGGTGGAGACCCTTTTCCCGGCCAGTCGCGGTGCATAATGGTCGATCTCTAGCAATAGAGCCGAGACATAAATTTCCGACTCCTCACGGTTTTCAGGATGAGAATTGAAATCACAATAGCCACATTTGTGCAGGCAGTATGGAATGTGGAGGTAGATTCCTAAAGGGTTCATGGTATTATTAATCGGTAAAAGGGCTCAGAATCATCTTTAATCGATTTTAGCTTACAGCGTGGAAACTTTGCGAACTTTATTGATATTCAATTCAGGATTAACAGATAGATAATTATGACAGATACTTTCAAGTCGGGTTATGCCAGCATTGTTGGCAGGCCGAATGTGGGTAAGTCCACACTTTTGAACTGTTTGATGGCTCAGAAGGTGGCGGTGACTTCTAACCGACCTCAGACAACCCGTAACAAAATCACAGGAGTTTTGCATCTTCCGGGTGCGCAAATCATCTTAGTCGATACGCCGGGGATTCATCAATCTGACCGAGCCTTGAACGAAATGATGGTGCGGGCCAGTTTCAGCACTTTTTCGGATGTGGACCTGCTTCTGGTCATGCTGTCTGCGGATTCCGGATTTTGCGCAGATGATGAATTTGTTTTGAATTCCATGCGCGGGGTTAAAACAAAAAAGGTGCTGGTGATCAATAAGATTGATCTGGTTGACAAGTCCAAACTTCTCTCGTTGATGGATGAGATGAACCGGAAGTCTTTGTTCGAAGAGATCATCCCCATATCAGCACTTAAGGAAGATGGATTGGATCAGTTAAAAAGTCTGATCTTGAACTATCTCCCAGAGGGACCGGAATATTTCCCGAAAGATATGGTGACGGATTGTCCTGAAACTTTCCTTTTTGGGGAGATCATTCGGGAGAAAATTTTGAAGCTCACCCGGTTCGAAGTGCCGCATTCAGTAGCTGTGGTGGTGGAAGATATGTATGAACAGAATAATGGTGTGATACAGATTGATGCCACGATTTATGCTGAGAAGGACTCCCAGAAAAAAATCCTGATCGGCGAGGGCGGAAGCATGTTAAAAAATATTGGGCGGCAGGCGCGTCAAGAAATAGAAAAGCGTTTGGGCGCCAAACTATTTTTAAAACTGTTTATTAAAGTCAAAGCCAACTGGAGAGACCAGAAGCAGACCATAAAGGAATTCGGCTATACCCATGATTCATTTTAAAACCGATGAAGAAATAAATATCATGAAGGAAAGCTGTCGACTCGCGGCAGAAGTCCTCATAATGATTGAACCTTTCGTTAAACCCGGTGTGACCACCGAAAGGCTGGACCAGATTTGCCACGACTATATTGTGGCCCATGGGGCTGTTCCCTCACCCCTTAACTATCGGGGGTTCCCAAAAAGTATATGCTCTTCAGTTAATGAAGAGATTTGTCACGGCATTCCCTCTAGTCGGAAACTGCGTAATGGAGACATTGTCAATCTGGATATCACTACGTATCTTAAAGGGTTTCATGGAGATACCAGTCGCACATTTTTTGTTGGTTCACCTCGTAAGCAAGCAGAAAAGCTGGTAGAGGTCTGCAAGGAAGCCCTGCAGAAAGGTATTGAGTGCGTTAAGCCCGGTGGTCGGCTGGGTGACATTGGTGCGACAATCCAGCAGCTTGCTGAAGGCCACGGCTATTCAGTGGTGCGCGAGTTCTGTGGGCATGGGATCGGAAGTAATTTCCATGAGGAACCGCAGATTTTGCATTATGGGAATTTTGGTGAAGGCTTGGAAATAAAAAAAGGTATGGTGTTCACCATCGAACCTATGATCAATCTGGGTAAACCGGACTTGAAAATTCTTTCCGATAAATGGACTGCTGTCACTCAGGATGGAAGCATCTCGGCACAGTTTGAACACACCCTTTGTGTTACCGATACTGGCGTAGAAGTCATGACCCGCCTCGATGGGCAGACCCAGTTTTGAACTGTTTTCTTTTTTGTGATCTTTCCTGTTGAAAAAAATATAATATGCCTTCAACAAAGTGAAAAGCCTGATCGATAGTTTTTAACGTTTGGAAGGATATCGTCCCAAAAGTATCTTGCCTTGAGTAAAACCCTCGTATGATGATCCCATGTAAGAGAATTAAAATTACATTTTGTAATTGATAAGTCTTATCAACTCATACAAGATTCGTGAGAGTTTATAAATGTTTACCTTTGTTTAACTTGTCATTACATATGATTTGATACTAGGAGCACCTTAATAAAATTTTTTTATTGATATGAATTCTCATTCTTGGAGTGATTTGTAACCCATTGCAAATAAAAGGGTTGACTTGTATTGCTGGTTTGGTATTTTTGGTTTGGAAAGAGCAGTTTATAAAATTCAGTTAAATATTCTGGAGAGACTCGATGAAGGGTGATAAAGCGGTAATCAGTGCTTTGAATGATGTGCTAATGGCAGAATTGACGTCGATCAATATTTATTATATTCATTACAAAATGCAGATGGACTGGGGGTATGAAAAACTGGCGGCTCATTCCCGGGAAGAGTCAATGGGAGAGATGAAACACGCGGATATGATGATTGAGCGTACTCTTTTCTTGGATGGGGTTCCGAATATGCAGAAATACGATACGGTTCTTGTGGGAAACAATGTTGAGGCGCAATTAAAAAACCAATATAAAATTGAGCTTGCTCATGTGACTCGCCTTCGCAAACATATCAAAACATGTTTTGATAAATCTGACTTTGGTACCAAAGAAATTCTGGATAGTATTCTTGCAGATACGGAAGAAAGCGTGGACTGGTTGGAAACCCAGTTTACTCGCATTAAAGATATTGGAATTCAAAACTATCTAGCCGAGAACATGAGCAAGGATGGTAATTAAAAGTTAAGGAGTATCAGTTGTTGTAAGGTGCCCTGTTTCAATCTGTAAGAAGATTGGGGCAGGGCTTTTTTGTTAGAGAAAAGACAGGGTGTTATTTTTTATCCTGCAATTGTCACAAATGCCAAATAACTCCATTTTGTGGCTCTTCATTGTGAAACCGTGTGCTTCGCAAATTTCGACTTGATACTTTTCGATAAGAGGGTGTTCGAACTCGATAGTTTTTTCGCAGCTCGTACAGATCAAATGGTCGTGGTGTCGAACATGAAACATGCGTTCATACGTTTTCTTGCCATTCTGAAAAGAATGCGCTTCTACCAGTTCACAGTCGACCAATAGTTTTAGGGTTCGATATAAGGTCGCTATTCCAATGGATGGATCTTGTTCTCGAATTTTCTCATGTAGTGTTTCGATTTGTACATGTCCTTCGAAGGATAAAAAAATATCGAGTATCATTTTTCTTTGTGGAGTCCAGCGAAGCCTTTGCTTATGCAGAAAATCTTTGAAGAGGTCAAATTCGTTTAGCATTTTCACTATTGAGAAAGATTATCAAATTCAATTAATTGTCAGAAAGCTATAATAAATACAAAAAAATTACAACCTCTTTATGTGGGGTAGTGATAAGTAGCTATAAATAAAGTACTTACTTCGTTTTAATTTTTTAGTTATAAATGTTGACATGGTAGTGTTTATCCTCTATATTGATAACAGTTATCAATATCAATGGTGATGTCAATGCAAGAACAAAATGTGAAAATTTGTAAGGGCCCTGGTTGCAAGGCTTGGTCTTCTGACCGGATCGCCCGTGAGTTGCTTGAAATCCGGGAAGCTCTGGATTTGAGTGAAGTTCGTGTATGCCGTGTACCCTGCATGAAAGTTTGTGGTGGGGGTGCATCTGTTCGCGTTAACGGAGAACGGAAAATTGTAAAATTAAAAGAAGCCGATGAAGTTTTAGGCGCGTTGGGTATAAATGCAGCTTTCACTCAAGTGGTTTGAGCTAAAAAAATTTACCATTTTTAATTTTGAGAATGGTTATCAAAAAATAAAAAAGTGCCTTGTTTGCAAGGCGATAGATGGGAGTAATGTTTATGAGTGTTGCGATTGTTGGGGGATTGGATCGATTGAGAAGGTCCTATGAGAAGAAATGCAGGGATATGGGATATCAGGGCAAAGTATTCAGTAAACGAATTCCTAACCTGGCTAATAGGATGACTGGCGTAGATGGAATTGTTATTTTTACCGGCACGGTTGCCCACCCCATGGTTGCAGAAGCAACCCGGGTAGCCAGAATGTGGGGGATTCCTATCGAGCGTACCCATTCCAGCAGTGTTTCGGCTCTAAAGCGTTGCTTGGAGGGATTTTCGGAAGGTGAGGTGACGGCATGAATATCACCCCTATGAAAATTTTGATGGTTCATGGAGATAAGTTGAAAAGAGGGCAACTGGCTATCATGCTGGCACGTTTCGAACATGGCGTGGTGTTTGCGAGTGAAATATCTTTGCCAGAAATTAACTTGGATGAATATGACTTGATCATTGTGGATGAACACCTGTCTGATGGCCCCGGAATTGACCTCCTGAAGCAATTTTCTGCGATAACCAAGTCCAAAACAATTTTCCTTTCAAGTGGTGGTGAAAGGGAAAGGGCCTTTTATCAGAATTCGCTAGGTATCTACGAATGCATGGGAAAGCCGGTTAAGCCCATGGATCTTGCTGTTATTGCCTGCGACTTTTATGTTTCTTCTCATTTGAATGAATGGAGACTTGAACCATTGAGTTGTTAAATAAATTTATGCTGTTCCGGAAAAATCCGGAATTCGGGTAGGAGAGGCGGGTGTTGCGCCCCGTTTCTCCTGCTCACTTTGCTTTTATAATATCAGTTTTAGTGAGGGGGTCGATATGTTGATGCAGACCTGGTCATTTTTTAAAAAATCCTTGGGCCATAATATTTTGCGTGGACTGGAGTTGGGAGAATTTTCAGTCTTTTATCAGCCGAAAATGGATATGAAAACCAGAAAGATTAAGGGTCTGGAGGCCCTTGCCAGATGGCATTCTCCCGGAATTGGCTGGATTCATCCCGCAGAATTCATTCCGATAGCTGAGTCCAACGGTGCGATTATTGGTTTGGGAGAGTGGGTATTGTTTTCTGCTTGTGAACAGATGAGATATTGGAGGAAAAACGGGTTCCCTGAATTATCAGTTGCAGTCAATCTTTCTCCAAGTCAACTGGAGGAGAAAGATTTAATTTCAAGAGTGGAAGATATTCTGACTAAGACTGGAGTGGAGCCACGACTCCTTGAGCTGGAAATCACCGAGTCCATTTTCATAAAAGATTCATCACGGGCTTTAGCTGTATTAAAAGAATTGAAGAAGTTGGGGCTGAGTCTTGCGATTGATGACTTCGGAACGGGTTATTCTTCGATAGGTTATTTAACGGCTTTTTCTTTTGACTGCCTGAAGATTGACCAGTCCTTTACAAGGTCAATTCACCTGCCTCAAACTCAGGTTGTGATAAGGGCTATCACCAATCTTGCCAGGCAGCTGGGTTTGAGAACTGTGTTGGAAGGGGTCGAAATTGAAACAGAGATGGTGATGGCCGGTCATTTGGGTTGTGATCAGATTCAGGGTTTTGCAGTGGGACGGCCCATGCCTGTTGATGCTCTTACCCTGAATTTGGCTGGTTTTCATATGAGTTCAGGAAGGTTAGCTGGAGAGGACTATCAATAAAGTTGATAGTTATTATCAAAATACCATTTTGACCCCGTAAAGCATTGAGAAAAAAGGCCAAATTTACACCATTGATTTTTAATGAGATAGCTGTTTTTTAGCTGGAGAGTCATTGATTTAATAGATTTAAACTTGACAAATTTGCTTATTTTGATATAAATATCGATAAATAAAAATGATAACCATTATCAAAATAAAATTTTTGATTGAGCGTCTTTTATAGGAGTCGTTAGCGGCTCGGTATTTTAAAAGGAGAGAGTATGAAACGCAAAATAGGATTACTTGCACTGATGACTTTAGTGCTTTTGTTTATGGCAGGTCCGGCTTTTTCTCTGGATATAGAAGAGGAAAGTTCGAGCACAGAGGAGCTGGAAAGAAAACTCGATCTGCTTTCTGATGAAGTGGACGACCTAAGAAGTTCGGGTATCAGTGCAGGCACCTCTAACTTCAACAGGGTCACTGTCCATGGTTACGGGGAAACGCATTTCAACCACAACCCACGCAAGAGCGCCACAACGATTGACAACCATCGTTTTGTCATCGGTATCCACGCATTGCTGGCAGACTGGATTCATCTCAATGCGGAAATAGACTATGAACATGCGGCGCAGGAACTTGAGTTTGAGTTCGGTCACGTGGATTTTCTGCTTGATCCTGCCTTTAATGTACGTGTAGGGGTTTTGCTGGCCCCTACCGGGTTGCTCAACGAATTTCATGAGCCGAACTTGTTTTGGACAGTGGAACGGCCCTTGTTGCAGAGTCGTCTGATTCCGACAAGTTGGAATGCCGGGGGAGCAGGAATTTACGGAAACATTATGGACGGTGTGAACTACCGTGTCTATTATATGAACTCTTTACAATCTATCAGCAGAGATTCGACGAAAACCGGGGCGGGATCTGGAGGGTCCGGTGGATCAGCAAGCTCTTTCAGTAGTAATGGAATTCGGGGTGGGCGTGCACAGGTCAATAATCGAATCGCAGATGACTTCAGTATATTTGCCCGGGTTGAATTAACCAGGCTTATGCGAGGTCTGCAAGTTGGCTTCTCAATCGTTGACGGTGATACCACCCATAATATTATTGATGAAGGTGGACACATGACCCTTCTCGAAGCAGATATCAAATATCGCTGGAGATGGTTCGACATGAACGCTTCCATCGTAAATACCGAAGTCGATGACTCTGCTGCTCTGAATACATTTTGTGCTTCGGCTGCCGGTGCCGGTTGTTCGACTGGAATTGCGGCTAATAATTTTGGTTATAATGTTCAGGTGGGGGTGCATCTTCCTCATCTACTAGGCTGGAGGACGACACATGATATCGTGCCCCACTTCATGTTTGAAAGGGTGAGAACCCAGGATGAGATGGAAGGTGGTACCGCTCCGGATCGCTCTAAAAACCGGAATGGGGTTTATACCTTTGGTTTAGTTTATCTTCCAATTCCTGAGGTCGCGATTAAGATGGACCATACGCATACCAAGCTTGAAAGCAAAGACACAGAGGATCAATTTAATATAGGCCTTGCTTATATGTTTTGATCGTCGGGTGACTGTTTGTTCGAAGTTCTAATCCTGGCATCTTGAGACGATAGCTCCTCCAAGTTCTTCTCTCGGGTGCCAGGATTTTTTTTGGAGATTGTTCCCGATTGGTGAAAAGAAGATCATGAAAATTTTGCCTTCTTTTACACTTTGCGGTACAACGCTAGGGTCAGCAGTACGTTATTTTTTCAACTGAAAGTTTATTCTTATATGAGATCTTTAAAGTATGCTTTTTGGGTCATAGCTTCTGTTCTAGTCTTGTTTGTCCCTTCCTCTTTTTCGCAAGAGGAGGAGAAGGTGCTCGAGGTTCAGGTTTTTCTCACGAAAAAGCAGGCCCTTGAAATTGCATTTCCAGGCGCAGATAAAGTAAAACGGGTAAAAAAATGGCTGACAGATGAACAGAAAAAAGCCATAGGGGAGCTTTGCTTTCAAAAGATCGAAGCCCGCCGGATGTCTTTCTATGCTGGAATGCGCGATGGGGTTCCTATCGGTTACGCTCTCTTCGACCACCAGATCGGCAAATCGTATCCCATTTCGTATATGGTGGTTCTTAATTTAGATGGAACAGTGCGGGATGTTGAGATCTTGATTTATCGAGAACCGCGTGGGTGGGAGGTGCGGTACCCTTCTTTCATGGATCAGTTTACCGGGACAACAGCGGACACAGATTTTCGCAACATCAACACCATTACAGGCGCGACCCTTTCTGTTAATGCTATGGTAAAAGGAGTCTCCCGAGCGAGCGCGGCTTATAAGGTATTGTTCCTTTCTGGTAAACAATAAACTCCAGCCTTTTTCCTCACAGCTTTACGGGTTATACTCTCTGTATGATTCTCATTTTTTCTCCTGAAATATCGTGAAAAACTATATTTTTATTTTTGCGTTGCTGATTTCAGCTTGCGCATCTTCTCCGTTTAGCGGATCGAATCCTTTTGAGCATACTGAGCTTCTATTGGACTCTGAAGAAGCTCTTGATGGGTTGATCAGTGATGAGGATGAAGGATTTCCTCAGGAGCTTTTGCAGCATGCCAAGGCCATTGTAGTGTTCCCAAACCTAGTGAAAGCTGCTGTGATCGCAGGGGCTCGTGTTGGTAAGGGTGTGGTGATCGTACGTTCACCAAAGACCGGGAAATGGAATCCTCCGGCTTTTATTAAGTCCCGCCAGGCCAGTTGGGGCATTCAGGCGGGAATTCAGGAAGCTGAGCTGGTGCTTTTAGTGGTCACCAACAAGGGGCTCAAACAATTGTTCCGGACACAATATAGCTTGGGTGAAGGGCCGCAGATTGCTATTGGGCCTGTGGGGAAAACATTGGACCTGAATCTGGATAAACTTCTCCATGAAAATGATATTCTAGCCTATTCCCGAGTTAAGGGGTTGTTCGCCGGGCTTTCTTTCGATGGGACGATTATTTCTTCGGACAAGCACGCAAATTATGAGTATTACCAGCAGGCGGTATCAAACCGCAGTCTGCTCATCGGTAAGGAAGGCATTAAGGTTCCTGAGTCAGGACAGGCTTTTCTAAAAAGAATGAACCGCCACTAACCCCCACTGGGCGTGGGGCCAACTTGCAATGGCTTTTATCGGCGAGCTAGGAGTATTCTCGGCTTGACTAACTCTTGCTCAATTGCCTTCCTTACAAATAGACTCTATAGCGTCCGCTACTCTTTTTAATCCTTTTCCATCAATCATATTTTTTCCAGACAGGCTCATTTTTTCTAGAGCCTTCGCGTTGGTCTTCAGAATTTCTGGCAGACGGTTTTCGTCCCAGGAGTCAGCTATCCCAAGGTTTATGGCGGCTCCTTTTATTTCGGCGCGATCGGCTTTTTCTTCCTGATGTTTGACCTGGTTGATAACAAAAGCGGGAGTGCCCACAGCCATGGCTTCATGCAGGGTGATGCCTCCGGCACAGAATACGATGTCATGACTGAACAGGGTTTGTGCCATTTCTGATGTGGATTCAAGCAGCTTCACTTTTTCATGTTTGCTGGCCAAATTTTTCAGGGTCGGAATATTTTCGTTTCCCGGACCCGCAAGAAGCGTTATGGAAAGATCGGGCTGGAGTTGCAAAAGTTTTTCAGCAAGGGTTTCAGTTAGAGAGTGGGGGTCGGTACCTCCCAAAGTCACCAGCACCGACTCTATGGGATTTTTGAATACACGCGGTTTAGAATGATAGGTCTCGAACTCCTCAGCGAGGACGGCATAATTGTGACCAAAAAGGGCAGGTAACCCCGCTGATTTTTCTTCGTCGAGATTGCAGTCGATCAGCAGGTCAACATGGTTTCGGCCTTCGCCCAAGTCTTCAAAGCTGACCACTGCTTTTTTGTTTTGTTGGAGCTTTTTGATAAAGGCTGCTGTGGTGTTTTGGACATCCAGAATAATGAGATCTTCAATAAAGAAATTTGGGCTTAACTCTTCTGCATCGCTTGAAAGCTGGTGGGAGAAATCGCAACGATCCAGCCAGAGCTGGGCTGGTGAGTAATCGGGGATAAAAAAAGTGATTTCGTTTCCCCGGTCTCGCAGAGTTTTTGCGATATGTGATTGGCGAACCAAATGGCCCATGCCGTGGGAGAAAGAAGCTTTACAGAATATCGCGATTTTTGCCATAAGAGTTTGGTGTACTACCGTAGCCAGTAGGCTCTTTGAGCCGAGACAAATTTTTATTCGCCAGTAAAAGCTATTGCAAATTGCCCCCGGCCGCTGGCCGGTTGATCTTTTGTAGTATTTCCTGGTCGCTGTAAATCACATCCAACTTTTCCTGCCTTCTTGCCTTGAGAACTTTTGGGAGCCGTTTTAGAGCCATATAAAAGGCGACCCAGAACCTGCTCTTCAAACGAAAGAGATCACGGATCAAAAAAAACGGAATATAAAACAGGAACTGATAGGTTAATGACGGATCCAGAATATTCTTCCAGACAAAAAGGTAATTGTTACGCGCTGAAATCAGCCCTATCTGTTTTTTCTTTTCCTGACGAGTGATGGTGGATTGCACCTTATGGTAGGCGATGGATTTAGGTTCATAGAGCACCTGCCATCCTCTTTTAAGAGCGCGGTAAGAGAGGTCAATTTCCTCATAATACAGAGGGTGATAAATAGGGTCGAAGCCGCCCAGTTTTAGATAGCCTTCCCGGACAACCATGAAGGCACCGCCACAGGCAAACAGGGTTTGGCTGGAGTCATTCGCTTCTTTTTCGTAAAGATAAAAATGCCCGTTGTTGAAATACCCGCCTCGGTTGCCGTACAGAAATGTGGTTCCGTCAAAAGCGAAGAATTTTCCACTGACAGAAAAGGTTTCTTTGTCATCCTCAAAATGTTCTGCCAGATGGAAGAGAGCATCTTTATCCAGTTTTATATCGTTGTTCATCGGCATGATGAGTCGAGATCGAGACAAGCTGGCACCGAAATTATTGGCTCCATGAAACCCGTAATTAACTGGAGTTTTTTCTGCCCGCACAGTTGGGAACTCTTGAGCCAGAATTTCCAGGCTATCGTCGGAACTGCAATCATCCACCACCATGATCTCGTAAGACCGTTTTTTATCGTAGGCAACGGATTTGAGAACGCTGGGCAGACATTCGCGCAGAAGTTCCCTGCCGTTCCAATTGGTGATGATAAGGGTGATGTCAGGAATATTCATGAAAGCATCTGGTGCACGATTTTTAATATTTCGATCTCCCCGTTTAAGGGGACTTTATCCTTAACGGTTAAACTCAGCGCTGTCTTAATGGCTCCATGCCAGTTGCCATGATAAAAATCTTCATCTGCAATAATAACTCCTGTCTGGGTTTTTAGTAAATATTCTCGAATGGCCTCAAATTCATAAAAATCGTTGCGTTCGCAGGTGATGACAGGTTTTTGGCTGGCGAAAGCTGAGCTCAGAGTGGAATATCCACCTTTGGTGCATACCACATCAACGCTGGCTATAAGATCAGGGAAATCGAATTGATTGTCTAAGATATGTAGCCCGAGCACCGACTGTTTGATAGGGTCTCGGGTAAAAAACAGGCAGTCTTCATGTTGGGACAGGCTTTCCCATAACACGGAACGAGTTCCATGTTCCCCGAGATAAATAAATACCAGGGTTTTGCCGGCAAAAGAAATGCCCAGATACTGCTCAAGTTTTTTGCGGATGTCCTGCCCTTTTTGAGCAAGGAATCCGACTTCCATGCTTTTTTTTATTTGCAAGGGTGGCAAATGACATTGTGGGAGTATGTGCATGTCCGCGCAACGATACTCTTCCTCCAGAACTTGCAATAAGTGTTTATGCTCTTCAGCACCCGTGAGGTGGGTGTAAATATCATGCCATGTGAAGTTTCCGATCAGTATGGATGGGATGCCAAGATCATGCGCCGCCTTCATAGGCATGCTGGCAACATCGGATAGAACCAGTGCTATTTGGTTTTCCTTGAGCCACATTTTTTCGGCTTCTATCAACGAATGGTTCTGAAATTCTTTAAAGTTCCTGAAGGTTTCCTCAGAGTCAACTGTCAATGAAGTGGAATGCATGCATCCAGTATCCACAGATTGCGACCAGTATTTGAAATCACCTTTGAGACGTTTTGTGAAGAAGCCTTGCGGGATCTCTGATTTTACGTGCACGTTAAAATCAGAAACGAGTTCGTTTAGAACGGGTATGGAGCGGGCGTAATGCCCGTATCCATGACTACTGATGTAGTAGGCGATATTTTTGGTTGGGGCCACTAGGCGTACCCCCTCCGGGGCATGAAGACTAAGGTGGGGATATATCATGGACCAACTAGCAATAACTTTCATTGGCTGGCAAATAGTTTTACCGGCTTAAAGAGTCTCTGTTATTAGCTTCCCTTATTAAAAGGGATTAGGCTATTTATCTTTTTTTGGTTTGTAGTCGAATTGGCAAATAGAACCTAACTGCGCAAACAGGTTGCTCAATTTTAAATCGACATAATCCTCTCGGGCTTCAAAGGGAATCTTGTCAAAAGCGCAGGCCGATTGAATCAGGTCGGTTCTGCCGAAGCGAATGAAAAACTCAGCAAACCAGCATTTTTTCATTTTATAGACCCAGTTTTTTTCTTCGGTTTTTTTATGTTCTAGTAGGAAGTGTTTCCAGACATGGGTTTCATCCACTTCGGGCTGGTGATTTTCGATAAATGCTTTAAACGGATTATCAGAAGCCTTCTCCTTCTCGATCAATTTGTCTCGCTGAGGTTGTTTCCATGCGGCAAGTGCTGCGATGATCGCGACTCTGGCTTTATCCATTCGTATATTGGCATCATCCAACACATTATGCGCATTGTAGATGAAAGCCGCAACGGTGGTGAGGTATTGCTCTTCCGCATCCAGATCGTTACCATTTTCGTATTCCCAGATATCTATAAATCTTTTGCGAATGAGTGCCTTGTCGACTTCTGCGTCTTCAACCTGCAGGTGTTCAAGAATGGGATCTACGCGTTGTCCGACACTCTCGGTATCGGGACTGGCCTGACTTGCTTCTGTATTTTCGTTCATAATGGCTTTCAGGGAAAAACCCGTCGTATTTTGAATTAGGATGAATAATTTAATTTGCCAATTTGTTTTCCTAAACTATCATAGTCGGGTTTGAAGTGGCAAGGGGCTTGATGCTATAAGGCAGGGTTGATTTATGCCCGAAAGAGAGTGAAAGGACTGGTTATATGGATAATGGGAATTTTGATATTGTAGTTATTGGCTCGGGAGTCATCGGTCATAGCATTGCCTTTCGCCTTAAACAGGATGTTCCTCACCTGAAAATCGCGGTTTTGGGCGATCCTGTCAACTCCCTTCAGGCGTCTCGGGCTGCAGCAGGGATGTTGGCCCCTTTTTGTGAGTGCGACAAGGCCGACCAGTTTTTCAGGTTTTGCCGGGATTCGCTGGACAAGTTTCCCCTGTTTTTAGCAGAGTTGGTTTCGGTCAGTGAGGTTCCTGTCCATTTTTCGCCCGCGGGTTCTTTGATGCCCGCCTCGAATTACCGGGAAACCTGGGAAGAACGGAAGGCATTTTTTCTCCGTGAAAACATCCCGCATGAATTATGGAGTATGGAAAAGGTTCGTCGGAAGGCTCCTTATTTAGCGGAAGACTGTGGCGAAGTGATGTGGGTTGGGGAAGGTCAGGTCAATAACCGCCAAATGCACGACTCGCTCATGCAGGCTTCCAGAAAATTGGGAATTCATGTTCTGGAAGCAAATGTTTCGGGTTTTATCCGCAAGGGTTCGACCATAGCATCGGCGGTGACGGACTCAGGGAATATTTCCGGAGAGAAGTTTGTTCTGGCTTCCGGGAGTTGGTCTTCGCAGTTGGCCCGTGTGCTGGAGGTGTCTATCCCCTTGAAACCGATTAAAGGACAAATGTGCCGGGTGCAGTTGGACGATCACTTCATGGACTTTACCCTGCATGGAAAAATGACTTATATTGCTCCCTGGAGAGAGGGCAATGGATTCGTGATTGGCTCGACCATGGAAGACCGGGGCTTTGATCCATCTATAGAAGATGAAGTGATCGACAGGTTGATTGCCAAGGCTGCTGAAATTCTGCCAGCTCTTAAAACAGCTCCCTTGATTGAATCGTGGACGGGATTGCGTCCTGCTGCTGAGGACCTGATGCCTATAATGGGAAAAAGTGTGAAATATGAAAACCTGTTTTATTCTTCCGGTCATTATCGCAATGGAATTTTAATGACTCCGAATCAGGCCGACTATATGTCTGGCGTGATCAGAGGGACTCTGTGTGATGAAATTCTGGAATTCTCTCCCACTCGTTACAATTTGTGATGAAGGTTTTTCATGAATCCTGAAATTAAATCCGACCTGGTTCGCGACTTGCATCATGTCTGGCATCCTTGCACCCAGCATAAGGACTACGAAACCACTCCACCCATACTGGTTGAGAGGGCGGAAGGCATCTATCTTTATGACCGGGAAGGCAATCGGTATATGGATGTGATTTCTTCTTGGTGGGTCAATTTGTTCGGCCATAATCATCCTCGACTCAACTCAGCGTTGACCGGGCAATTGGAAAAAATGGCGCATGTGATGTTTGCTGGTATCACGCATCAGCCTGCTATAGATTTGGCAGAAACTTTGGTGGACTTGTCACCGACCGGACTTGAGAAAGTATTTTTTTCTGACAACGGCTCCACGTCGGTGGAGGTGGCTCTGAAAATGAGCCTGCAATACTGGCAGGAGAAAGGGCAGCCGCAAAAGGTGCGGTTTGCTTACCTAAAGGGGGGATATCATGGAGAAACTCTAGGCGCTCTTTCTGTATGCGGCCTTGATATTTTCAGGACAAAGTTTGAAAAGGTTCTCCCCGAGCAATTGCCGGTACAGGGGCCGGACTGTTTTCGCTGCCCCTATGGGTTGCAGAGAGAAACTTGTAACGCTGAATGCTTCGAGCCGATGGAAAAAGCGTTGACTGAGAATTCTGATACTGTTGCCGGGGTGATTGTAGAACCTTTGGTGCAGGGTGCGGCAGGGATGATGATGTATCCGCCGGTCTATTTGAAGAAATTGCAATCGACCTGTGAGTCGCTTGGAATTCATATGATCTTTGATGAAATTGCCGTGGCTTTCGGGCGCACGGGTTCTCTTTTTGTTTGCGGAGAACACGATCTTAAACCGACTTTTTTGTGTTTATCAAAGGGGATCACCTCAGGTTATCTTCCTTTGTCTGCCACACTGACCACCGATGAAATCTATTCAGCTTTTTACGGCGAGCACCAAGACCTTAAAATGTTCATCCATAGCCATAGCTATTCGGCGAATCCACTGGCCTGTGCGGTGGCTAACGAAACCCTGTGTATGTTGACTGAGAATAATTTTCTCGAATCACTGAAACCCAAAATCGCAGCAATGAGAGAATGTGGGAAGCAGTTTGATGCAATGGATGGCGAGTTCCGGCAGACAGGCATGATTGCGGCGTTGGAATTGGTCGGAAAGAATAAAGCACGGTTTGCTTTTGAAAAACGTATTGGCTATCAAGTCTATCTCGAAGGTTTAAAGCGAGGCGTTTTCATGCGCCCTCTGGGAGACGTGGTGTACTTCATTCCACCTCTGGTCATCACAGAGGAAGAGATAGAATTCATGCTGAATACGGCGCGCGACTGCATCAATGCAGTTTTAAAATAAATTAAATTTCAATTTTAATACGGAGTCAAATATGTACGAGGTTAATGTTAAGGCAGGCTTTTCCGCCGCTCACCAGCTCAGGCTTTATGACGGGAAGTACGAAAATCTTCACGGCCATAACTGGTCCGCTCAGGTCACAGTTGAGGCCGATGAACTGGATGCTATGGGAGTGGGTATTGATTTTGTAAAGCTGAAACAAATGGTTGAAGAAATTCTGAGTAAGCTGGATTATCAAAACATCAATGAAATACCGCCCTTCGATGAGTTAAACCCCTCGGCAGAAAACATTGCCCGCTGGCTATTCCTCAAGCTCAAGGAGCAGATCAGTTCACAAACTACTCGTGTTAAACGGGTGGAGATCTGTGAAATGGAAGGCTGTGGTGCCAGCTACTTTGAACCATAAACGGGTTGTGTGCTAGATGCCCCTTCTTTTCCCCCATAAGGCTATTATTATCTACTTAAAATAGCCTTGCTTCCTATACCCTCCTCCTGCTATATAAGAGCCTGAATTGGCTATTATATTTTCGCCCTCGCCCTTATGGTATTATAACTTGTTAAAAAACAATTGGTTATGGTTGTGGTGGATTGATTTTTAGAGGCTGGCAGCGATCCCATAACTTACTATTAAATAAGGCTTAATAGAATTTCAAGACAAATATGGGTTGAATTTATTTAGAAAACTATTGACAAAAGTAGTTGATTTCTTTATAGTTATTCCATTCTTGAAAAACTAGTTGGAGTTTTCGGTTGCATTTGTGGGGTTTGGTTTTCCTCAAAGTTACGAGGCCGACCCTCAATCCATTTTGAATCCAGTATTGGGTCAGATTGGGCTGAAGATTCCTTTCTTATTGCCGATAGGTTAGTGGAGTTAGGTTTTCCCTTGGGAAAACTGTATTTTCGTAACCATTTTTTAGGGGGAATCGGATCATGAAAGACCCGGTAGCCAATTTTTGGGGAAATATTGAATGCGCGTTGGATCAGGGAGGATTTGAGTATATTCTCGAAGATCTGGTAACTAAGGTTCGGGAGGAATTAGATGCTTCTTCCATGACAGCCCAGTCTATTGACCGGCACGACTCTTATTCAAATATGGCAGCCATTGCACAGAAGGACGGGTTGGAGGATTTCGCTCTCGCTCTTCGTTTTGCTAATGACTGAGAATTAAATTATAAGGCTTTTATTCGGGAGATTGTCCAGGATCCCGTTTGTTTGACCTCTGCACTATTTGGAAGCCCCTATTCCTGTCAGGAGGAATGGGGGCTTTCTATTTCCTGATATCATTTCTTTCCTTATCAGAAGCACCGGTATAATATTGAAGTCGGTTTTGTACTGCTAGGCGGAAGTCTCTGTTAGTAAATATCGGTGTTTTCATTTTTGTTTTCTTTGCTTAACAAGTAGTTGTCTTCTTCCTCTATGGCTAGTAGTCATACTTTTCATCTTCGGGCGATTTCATGGTCCATTTAATTGAAGATTTAGCTGTACTCCTGTTGGTATCCCTTCCGATCAACTTGTTTTTCCATAAAATTAAACTGCCTTCGGTCATGGGTTACCTCATTGCTGGAGTTTTGATCGGCCCGTATGGATTAAAACTGATCTCTGATGTCGCATCGGTAAAAGAACTGGCCGAGATAGGGGTGATCCTGCTCCTATTTGTTATTGGATTGGAGTTTTCTTTAGGCCGTCTGCTCAAAAACCTGGCTTCGGTTTTGGGAGTTGGTGGTTTGCAATTAGGACTGACTACGGCTTTTGTCTGGTTCATTTTCAGGGAGATGGGATTTCAACAAAATCAAAGTATTGCTTTCGGTTTGATTGTAGCTTTAAGCAGTACGGCAATTGTTCTGAAAATGATCACCGACAGAGCGGAGATAGATACCTTGCACGGAAAGCTTTGTATTGGCACTCTCCTGTTTCAGGATTTATGTGTAGTTCCCATCATGCTTCTTTTGCCTCTTCTTGCCCAGTCGGGAGTCAACTCTGGCGCAGACTTTGTGTTCGCCATGGTCAAGTCTCTGACAGCGGTTGTGGCGATTTTCTTTCTATCTAAGTTGATAGTTCCTAAAACTTTGACTTGGATTGCGCGGGTAGGTAATAAGGAGCACCTCACGTTATCAGTAATATTTATTATTCTTGCTACGGGCTGGGTGTCTCAGAAAATGGGTTTGACCTTGGCGATGGGGGCTTTGATTGCCGGGATGATTATTTCAGAGTCCGAGTACAATCATCAGATCATTCTCGATATTCTGCCACTACGGGATTATTTCAGTAGTATCTTCTTCATTTCAGTCGGCATGCTTTTGCAGACACAGGTGTTGGCAGACTCTGTCTGGACCAGTCTGGGGCTTTTTGTTCTGGTTGTTCTGGTTAAAGGAGGGCTAGCCGGCCTGGCCTGTTTGCTGGTCCGGGTGCCAATGCGGATTTCGTTTGTGGTGGGCATGCGGTTGGCACAAGTGGGGGAGTTTTCTCTTATTCTCTCTGCGATGGCAATGGATCAAGGTTTGTTCGATTCTCATCAATATCAGTTGTTGCTCATTGTTTCGATTCTTTCAATGCTTTTCGCACCTTTGTTGATTCAGGCTTCTTCGGAGCTTTCCATGAGAATATTTTCCAAGTGGAAATCCGCAGAAACCGATTCGAATCCGAAACAGGCTTCCGAACTTAAAGGCCATGTCATCATTGTGGGGTACAGCCTTGGAGGACGAACCCTTGCTCAAGTGCTTCTTGAAACGCAGATACCTTTCATGGTTCTAGACCTGGATGGTGAACAGGTGAAACGAGCTTTGACGGAAGGGATCACCACTCATTATGGGGATTGTACTCAGGAGGAAACTTTGAGTCGTGCCGGATTAAAAGAGGCGCGGATGATCGTATTCTCGGTTCCGGATTACACTGTGACGGAAAAAGCCGTGCGTCTTGCCCGAAAGATCAATCCTGAAGTCAAGATCATGGTTCGAACCCGGTTGACAGCTCAGGTTGAAGAACTTAAGGCTGCCGGAGCGGATGAGGTGATCCCGGAAGAGTTTGAAACTTCTATAGAAATTTTTTCACGGGTTTTGCGCGACTATCGTATTCCTAATAATATTATTGAACAGCAAGTAGAATTGATCCGGTTGGAAGGTTATAGTATGTTCCGAGGGCTATCTTTGAACACGGAGAGCCTGAAAAAGTTTTCCACCTATCTCACGGCTACACTCACCGAGTCCTATCTAGTCATGCAGGAAAGTTGGGCACGTGAGAAGATGCTGGGGGATATGAAGGTCACTGAAAGAACGGGGGCAGTGGTCATTGCTGTGGTACGAAAAAACAAACCCTACCCAAATCCGGGTTCTGAGTTTGCTGTCCTGTCGGGAGATATTCTTATTCTTTTCGGCAGTCATATGCAACTGGACCGGGCAATCACCTATTTCGGTTCCGGCAAGGAACCTAATCAATCTATAGATATCATTGAATGAATCAAGTTATCACTAAAGCAGTCATCCTTGCCGCTGGGATGGGACTGAGAATGAAGGCGATGGGCGAGGATATTCCTAAAGGTTTCATCCGTCTTGGCGGACACCCGATCATCGAGCATTCCTTGAAAACCTTGATCGCGTGTGGAATTCAGGAAATCATGATCGTCACGGGTCATAAGGCTGAGTATTATGAGAACCTTAAGGAGAGATATCCTGAAATCAGAACGGTTGAAAATGCTGAATTTGCCGTGACCGGAACTGTATGCTCACTAGGGTACGCTAGGGATTTTGTTGATTCAGACTTTATTCTATTGGAGTCAGATCTTGTTTATGATTCGACAGCGATTACCGGGATTTTAAATGCCCCCTACAGTGACTGTCTTTTGTTGTCGGGAACGACGAATGGGGGAGATGAAGTATATGTTGAGGCTGTCGAAAATCGTGTGACCGGAATAACCAAGAGCCGAGATAAAATCAAAGACTCTGTCGGCGAGTATATTGGTATCGCCAAAATTTCCAAACAATTGTATGACCGGTTGATACAATCTGCGGATTCAAACCCCAAGCTCAGTTACGATATGGATTGCCTGGTTCAGATCGCAAGCGAACATCCTGTTTATTGTTTAAGGGTGGAGGGTTTAGATTGGGCTGAAATCGATGACCTCGCGCAATTGACACGGGCTCAGAAAGTTTGGGAGAGAATAAAAGCCACCTGACCATAAATCCTCCCGAACTCTCTTCACCCTGTTTGCTACATATTGCTCATGAACTCCGGTTCAACTAGATTCCTGATGATGTCTCCACGAGATACCACTCCAACAAGTTTTTCATCTTTGCAAACTGGTAGACGGATGATGTGAAAATCTTCCATCATTTTAATCATTTCAGTTATAGGTGTTTCCGGTTTTACCGTTGCAACTTCTGAGGTCATGATGTCACCGGCGGTGACGCGTGCCAGTTCATGTCCCTCGTTAACGGCTCGCAGGATATCAAGTTCTGTCACAATACCAATGACGGTGCCATCTTCCTCTGTAACAGGCATTCCACTGTACTGCTCGGATATAAATTGCAGTGCGATATCTCTGGCGGAGGCATTTTTCTTGGCTGAGATTGCCGGGCGAGTCATGATTTCAACAGCGGTTTTGTCTTCCATGAGTGATCACATCCTTTCTCTTTGAACAGGCAACGGCGTGTGCCCGGTACCTGAAAATATTTATCTACCTATTAATAATAGATACGCAAAGAAGGATATTAATTCCCAAAAACCAGCTAAGAGGTAAATCGGAGAGGGTGAAAAATTAACAAAACTCGTATTCTGTATCTGAAATCCATTTGATGTAAAGGGTGTCGGGTAAAAGGGTTTCCCGGGAGATAAAGGTGGTTTCTATTTGATCGCGGGTGAGGTTCTTCGCTTGCTTGAGGTTGGCGCCAGAAATGTCGGCGTGGTTCATATAAGTATTTTCAAAGTTGGCATCCGTGAGGTTACAGTTGGTCAGGTCAGCGGCAATGAGATCGGCGTTGGTGAAATCAGCACTGGAAAGATCTGCGTTGGATAAAAAAACGCCTGTCATATTTGTGTCGCTGAGATTGGCATTTTTGAATTGGGAGTTTTTAAGATCCGCGCCCTCAATATTAGACTCTCTCAGGTTTGCATGATTAAAGTTTGCGCCAATGAGATTGGCTTCGACCAGGTTGGCCTGGGTCAAAATGGCCCCTTCGAAACTGGCGTTACAACCGCGAGATCGATATAAAAGCGTTCTATGGAGTCGGGCTCCCTCAAAGTTTGCGGAGCTGACATCGGCATCACAGAGGTCTGCCTCGCTTAGGTCGGCTTCTTTTAAACACGCTTCAATCAGGACCCCGGAACTTAGATCAACTTCCTTTAAATCTGCGCTGGTGAAGTCCGCATTATGAAGGTTCTTTTTTGCGTTTTCGGCTTTGGATTTTTCTGTACTCATAACAAGGTTTTGGCAAATGAAGCCAACTTTTTTAAAGTATTCACTCTGGCCATGAAGGCAAATATAGAAATGCTGCAAGGGTCATTTATTGCGTAGAATAATTGCTGATTGTTATTTCGTCAAGGCTCGAAAAATTGAGTGCTAGTAGTTCGTGTCCATGTTAATCTGTGAATCAGATTTGGAACGGGGAGAAATACAATGTCTGAAATTGAATTTAGCAGTTTAACTGTGCCGAAAAATGCGGGAGTAGAGCTGGATGTGCTGCTGGCCATGCATATGGGCTGGAAACACTGGTCTGGCAATGACTTGCCCGTTAGGATGCACCTGGATGAAATCAGCAACTATCCTGCAGTAAGTATCCCGAAGTTTTCTACTGACCATAATTCTTTTTTCGAGCATGTGGCCGCCTATTTTGTGAACCTGGATATGGGTTTTGAGGTCCATTATCTTGTCGAAGATCAAATGTGGCAGGTTGAGATTAAAGTTGGAAGTAAAAGTTTTTTCGGTAAAGAATATGAGCTGCCACATGCTGGTTCGCTTGCCGCAATCTCAGCATTACAAGAGATTAAGAAAGGTTGATCAGTTGGAGATATGAATGAGGTTTAACTGCAAAAAAATTACAACGATGGCTTTCCTCATTCTAATGTGGGTTACCGTCAGTCCTGTTTTTTCTGAAGCTTCTTCGGAAAAGGAAAAGGACATTAAAAAGTTGTTGGAAGTTTCCGGCATTTTGGAGCAACTGTCTTATATGCAGGACACTCTCATGAACTCAGTCTCAATGATGGTATCAGGTTCATTCCCTAAGGTACCGGATGCATTTTGGGGAGAGTTCAATCAATTGGTCGGGAAGAAGGAAATGGATGATCTGGTAGAGCGAGTTATTCCGGTATATGACAAACATATGTCGCATGAGACGGTAAAAAAACTCATCACCATGTTCGAGACGCCATTCTGGGATGAATGGAAAGAAAAAATGCCTCTCATCAGCCGCGAAGCAGGAGTGATAGGCAGTGAATGGGGTCGAGAACATACTCAGTCGGCAGCATTTAATATGAGACTCGATGGCCTGGTCGAAAAGTATGACCTGAAAAAGTTGAACTCGCCTCCAGCAGAAAAATAAGCGAAAAGAAACTACCCGGTTCACCCTCGGAACTGAGCGGCAAGAAACAGATGGCCCGCATAACGGGCCACCCGTCGATAACCAATTTTCGAATACTTACTTTCGCATTTTGGAAAAAACAAAGTCGGACTTTGCCTGGGAGGTGTGGCAGGTATAACAACTTACACCGCCATCCCCCACCAGACGCTTGCTTTTACTGTCACCGGCAAAACCTTCGAATCCCCACCCACCGGTGGATTTGAATTGGTTTTTATCCTTAACCATAATTCCAACCAGTTTTCGGGCTTCTTCCTGGATAGCCTTGCCCCCTTGCTTGTAATTCAACAGATCGAAAACCAGAACCGAACCATCTGGATAGGTGCCAGTGTTGAGGCCCTTCACGGCTTTGTCATTTCCATAAACGTGATGCAACCCTTGAAACGGATTTTCCAGAGGATGACCAGGCTCAATGAGCATGGATTTGATATGCGTCCATTGGCGGTACCCTTCGGGGAAATCCACTTTTGAGGATTCCGCGTAGGATTGGGACGCAAGGGAGATGAGGATGGCAAGCGTTAGAATCGTTTGTTTCATGATTTCAGGCTCCTTTTAAAAAGCGGATATTAGTATCGAGTCAAAACTATAATGATGATAGACGCGAGAATGGCATTTGTCAAACTAATATCGATTCGATACTAATATCTGCCTCGGAAAAAGGGAGAGAATAAGAAAACCGGGGACAGGCCTTAGCCTACCCCCGGTCTCTTAATTATACTTTTCTCAATGCTCAGCCTTGTTCCCCAATAAGTTCAGGGCTTATGCCCGATAGTAATGAGCAGTGACTCTCTCTGGCGAGCAAAGAGATCTCTCGGTAGAAAGACTCCTTGCCCAATTGGCCGCACGCCTAGTGCACCCAGGTACTGCGGATGTATTTCACTACATCCCAGATCTCTTTATCCTTCAGAGTTTTTTTATGGGCCGCCATTCCTGTTCCGGGTGAACCATTTTTAATGACATAGAACATCTGCCCGGCTGAGACATCTTTCATCGTATCGCTACAGGTGAAATTGCGTGGATTGGGTTTTAATGCTTTGCCAAGTTTTCCCAACCCATCGCCACCTTTTCCATGACACATTTTACAGGCCAGGGGTTTGGCTGACTTTTCATAAATCTTTTTGCCATTTTTCGCATTAGCTTTTACAGTCTTATCCATCGATGCGATGTTGGAGGGAGCCGCTTTTGTTTTTCTAGGTTGCGGACAGTTGCTAGCCGCCCAGGAGGTTGTTGCGAATAACAGTAAGCTGATTGAGGTCAGTACCAGTATTTTCTTCATTTTAGTTTCTCCTCTTTCGTGTTGGTAGGTGTGCATTTTTTTTTCGTTAAAGCCGTTAAGGCAACCCCCTCAATCCCCTTTATCAGGGGAAGAGGGGTTAGTGTTATTTAATGGCCAGTTCAAAATCGGTGCTGGCCTTTGCTCCATCTGCCACCGTGATTTCCTGAGTCACTTGCCCAACATAAGGATGCCATGCAGTAACTTTGTATTTTCCGGCTGGAATATTGTCCAGCGTGAAGGACCCGTCTTTGGCACTTACGGTGTAGTAAGGATTCCAGACAATCCGTGCATCAGCTTCCATATAGTTGTGCTGATCGCATTGAAGGAAGAAATGAGAATCCTTTTTTTGTTTTAAGCGCTTGAGAGTTTTCGTGACATCGGCCACAGAACCTTTAGAAGGCAGAGGTTTGTTGAACAACGTTTTTCTGCTGGCTCCTTTAACAGAATAACCATGTGGATTATGCAACGTGTTCTCATCCTGATTGGTCACTTTCACCAAACCCTCTTTAACTCCTTTAGGAGCTTTGCGAACAACCGTTACTTTGGGGAAAATATCGCATTGGCGGAAATCGAAATCCACAGATTCTTTTGACCATGCTTTTCCTTTGCTGATGTTTTCGATCAACACCACTGTGTTTTCAAGCTTTCCATCGTGAACCAACACTTTTTGCCGTGGACGAATTCCACCTTCCTTTGTGTCGGGATGAGTGGCGCAGAACTCGGCATTTTTACCTTTGTTCAAATCTTCCATGATGGCTGCAGGGACAGCGCCCTTGAACATAACGCTTCCTGAAATGGAACCTCCATTTGCAACTTGTGCTTCTTCATATTTTGCTTTTTTTGCTTGTACATTACTGGCCAGGGCCAATGCCATTACAGTTGTGATTGCCATTAAGTTGAGTTTTTTCATGATGCTTCCTCCTCTATATTGTTTTTGCCTTGATAAATCTAGGGAAGTGGGGAGGGGCCGGGAAAAGGAGGCCACTCCCGGCCCCAATTGCAACCAGAGGGGAAGGCTCCGCTGGCTACATGTTTGTTTACGCGGGATTGTAAGCATGTCTAGATACTGAAATTTTCGACCCTGCTTCGCGTCAACAGTTTTAAATGTTTTCAAGATTGAGTTTTTCATGATGCCTTCCTTTCTTCTTAACCAAGTAAATAGCAAGGCCTGTGCCGGAAGCGTCTGAAAAATAAATTAACTTGTAAGTGGTTATTTAACAGGGGGTTTGGTTTGGGTGATTGAGGGCGAGGAAGGAGCGCTGGTCCAGTGGGTGCCATTTCGGGACGGAACCGTCCCATTATGGGACTTTGTCAGAACCAGAATGGGATGATGGAGGCTCTCTGAACGATAAGTGTATTGCATTCAAAAAAAGCGAGATCCTTCGTCGCCAAAGGCTCCTCAAGGATGACAAATAGGCGTTTCTTGTCATTCTGAACGTAGTGAAGAATCTCGGGGTCATGCAAAGGTCTCCTGAGCAGGCAGACCGACTCTGCAAATCTAGAATACTGCTTGGTGTGATATATTACCGGCATGGAGATAATTGCTGAAGCTTGGAAATGGTTATCCGACACAGGAAATGCGACTGCGCTTGGAGCTCTTTCAGTCATTGTAGGCGGAGGATGGGTATTGTTCACCAATGTGCTCAAACCGTCTGCTCCTGACGTTATTCAGGGTGGTGTGACCAAGGAGGAACTTGAAAAAATATTAAATAAAAGAGATCAGGAAATGCGTTCCGAAATTACCGGTGGGAGTGTGAAAACCGAAGAAGAACATTTTCGTTTGCAGGCAGAATTGAAGGTTCTTGAGCAAAAGCGCGCTGACATGGAAAAAACCCTTACCGAAAAAAAAGCCCTCATTGCCGAAACCGAACAGAAATTGGAGAAGTATCAGGACATCCTCCCGCACGATCAACTCGCTCAAGCCAAAGAAAGTCTTGAAAAAGGCGACACCGCACTGGCCGAAACTCTCTTTAATAAAGTAAAAGAAAACCATACTAACCATGCCGCAGAGGCGGCGTACCAGTTGGCTAAATTGGCAGAGGACAGAATCGATTACGCCACGGCCAGAGAAAATTATATTCAGGCGGCCCAGTTTGATCCGGAGAATTCGAAATATTTGAATTCCGCCGGAATGATCATGGCTACACTTGCCCAGTACGACAAAGCTATAGAGTATTATGAAAAGGCTCTGGACAGCAATCTCAAGACCTATGGCACCGATCACCCTGATGTAGCGACTGGCTGGAACAACTTGGGATCGGTGTGGAATAGTAAAGCTGATTACGACTTGGCGATAGAATATTTCGAGAAGGCCCTGAGCAGTGATCTCAAGACCTTGGGCCCAGATCACCCTAGTGTAGCAACTTATTGGAACAACTTGGGATTGGCGTGGAATAGTAAAGGGGACTACGATAAAGCGATAGAATACTACGAAAAGGCTCTAAACAGTGGCCTCAAGAATTTTGGCTCTGATCACCCTAAAGTAGCGATTCGCTGGAATAACCTGGGATTGGCGTGGGGTCAAAGGTGAGCACGATAAAGCGATAGAATATTACGATAAGGCTCTGAGCAGTGATCTCAAAACTTTCGGCTCAGATCATCCTGATGTTGCCATCGATTGGAACAACTTGGGATTGGCATGGCATAGTAAAGCTGAGCACGATATAGCGATAGAATATTTCGAGAAGGCTCTGAGCAGTGATCTCAAAACTTTAGGCCCCGACCATCCTGAAGTAGCGATTCGCTGGAACAACCTGGGATCGGCGTGGAATAGTAAAGCTGAGCACGATATAGCGATAGAATATTTCGAGAAGGCTTTGGACAGTGATCTAAAGACCTTGGGCCTAGGTCACCCTCAAGTAGCAACTTATTGGAGCAACCTAGGATTTGCGTGGGGTAATAAAGGCGAGACCAATAAAGCGATAGAATATTTCGAGAAGGCTTTGAAACTATTTGAGAAGGCAAAGCTCCCCCATGATATTCAAATAGTGGAGGAAAATATTGGGCTTTTAAAAAAGCGGTTGGAATGATGTCAGTTCAACTGATATTTTTTTAGCATGCGGTAAAATGTGCTGCGGCTGATGCCCAGAGCTTTAGCCGCGCCGGGGATGTTGCCACCGGTTTGTTCCAGTGCCTGCTTTAAGGTTTGCTTGACGACATCGTGGTAGAGGGTTGTGGAATCGTTGGAAGTTTTTTCACTAATTTTTTCATTAGCAGGAGTTGAAGGATCGCAGACCCCTTCTGGCAAGCAGTCGATATCTATGGTGTCGTAGGAAGTGACGATCATGGCCTGGTAAATCGTGTTTTCCAACTGGCGGATATTTCCCGGCCAGGAATAATCCTGCAAAACCTGCATGGCTTCATCACTGACGGATAAAATTTCCTTACCAATATCTTCCTGATATTTTTTGAGAAAGTGCGTGCATAGGAGAGGAAGATCTTCTGCCCGGTCCCTAAGTGCCGGAACTTCGATGGGAAAAACGGCGATGCGATAATAGAGGTCTTCGCGGAAGCTTCCTTCTTCGATTAAAGTTTTGAGATCTTTATTGGTCGCACAAACCACCCTGGTATCGACCTGGATTTTCTGATTGTCTCCAACGCGTTCAAAACTTTTTTCCTGTAAAAAGCGCAGGAGTTTTGCCTGGGTGGAGAGACTCATCTCTGCCACTTCATCGAGAAACAGGGTGCCTCCATCTGCCAACTCTAATTTCCCTGGGCGGGATTCAGTAGCACCGGTGAAAGCACCCTTTTTGTGACCGAATAATTCGCTTTCTTGCAGTGTTTCAGGAATGGCTCCACAATTGATATCGATGAAAGGTCCGGCGGCGTAAGAACTGTTGCGGTGGACGGCGCGGGCGATGAGTTCTTTACCGGTTCCAGTTTCTCCAAGAATGAGGACACTGGCCTTACTGCCAGAAACCTGATGGACTTTTTTCAGGGTGTCATCCAACGCCTTGCTTTTTCCGATAATGCCGTCCTTGCCGGATAGACGGTCCACTTCGTTTTGCAGGTGGCGTACTTTGCGGACAAGGTTTCTTTGTTCAAAGGCTTTATCCAGACAGGTGAAGAGACGAGATTCGTCAACAGGTTTGAGCAGATAATCGTAAGCGCCTTGTTTGATGACTTCGACCGCTGTCTCCACCTTGTCAACGCTTGTCAGCATAATGACCGGCAGATCGGGATAGGAAGCTTTGATCCGTTTCAATGTTTCCAATCCATTAAGACCGGGCATCATCACATCGAGCAGAATCAGGGCAGGGCTATCGTCCAGAGCTTCCAGCAGGGCATTGCCGCTCTCGAAATCCTTTATGACGTAGCCCTGGTCTTCGAGAAGGGCTTTCATCAAGCGCCTCAGAGGGGCATCGTCATCGACGACATATATTAATTCATGGGCCATATTTTTTTCAGCCGAGTTAATTATTTACCCGCCAAACAATGTTGTTACCCCTCCGGGGCACGAAGGCCAAGGAAGAATATCACGTTCACACTGGCCCCACGCCTAGTGGGCCGCTTATTGTAGCTCAGTCCGTTAATTTTAAGAAAAAAATGATAAACTTGATGTGTTCTTAATTTCGCAATGTGGAGTTTTTTCTAATGGGACCATTGGCAAGCCAGACTAAGGGAGTACTGATAGCGGGATTGATTTTGGCTGTGTTCAGCTGGGGCATTGTTCGAGACCGGGCTGAGAAAGTATGGTTCGATGAATTGGAACAGGAGGTTCTTGAAGACACTCTTATTCTAACAGGTGAACTCGAAGTGGTGAAGAGAGAATTGGGTGGCATCGTTTCTCTTTATCAATCCTCAGAGTTTGTGAGTCGGGAAGAGTTCGGTACTTATGTTCAACCCATTCTGAGGAACCATCCTTTCATCCAGGCATTTGAGTGGGTTCCGCGAATTGACCATTCCGAAAGGGAAGGGTTTGAAGGCATCACACGTTCTATGGGCTATGCAGAGTTTCATGTTTTTACATCCGCTGGCATATCAGAGGCGCAGCAGGAATATTTCCCCGTACATTACTCGGAGCCACTTCCCGGCAATGAACGTACACTGGGGTTTGACCTAACCTCTGACCCGCAATTATTAAAACTTGCCAATACGGCTCGGGATACAGGCAGGGCAGTTGCCGCCTCGCGGTTTGGTTCCGTTCCCAATGCTCGTGAGAAATCCGACCTCATTATTCTGGCTCCCTACTATGAAGAAAGGGCGGAACGCACTGAAGAGAGACGTGAGCATTTAAAAGGGTTTGTGTTGGGGATATACCGGGTGCGCGACATGATCGACCAAATGGTCAGTCCATATATTCCCAAGGGAATGAACTTAACCGTTTATGAAGAAGGCGAATTGGTTCAGGAAAATTTGCTTTATGGTAAACCGTTAAAGAACCCGGCTATGAAGATCACCAACGTTATCAATGTCTCCAATCGTCGATGGTTTCTGGTTTGGCAGGTCACCGATGAATTTCGTGGTGGGCCACAAACATTGAATGCGTTTTGGGTGGGACTGGCTATTTTATCTGTAGGCCTGTTCCTCTCCATTATCATCGAGATAATGGCATCGCGGACCCGCGTTGTGGAGAATGAGGTTCGGGTTCGAACAGAAGAACTGACTGAGGCTAACGGTAAACTTGTTGAATTGAATGATTTGAAAAATAAATTTCTGGGAATCGCATCCCACGATCTCAGGAACCCGCTTTCTTCCATCATAGGTTATTCCAAGTATCTATTGGACAGAGGAACACAAGTCAAAGAGAACACCCGGCAGGAATTTTTAACCGGCATAAATAATGTTAGCAGAAATATGTTGGAGTTGATAAGCAACCTTCTGGATATCTCGGTGATTGAAAGTGGTCAGTTGAAACTGGATCCCTCTAAATCATCTATGAAGAGACTTGCCGAAGAGAAGATTCATCTACAACAGTTTCTGGCAGACAAAAAAGGTATCCGTCTGCATGCGGATTTGCAGGAGGCCGCAGAATTTTATTTTGATTCAAACCGTATGGGCCAGGTGGTGGATAATCTTCTCAGTAATGCGGTCAAGTATTCGCCGCCAGATAAAGAGGTGTTTGTAAAACTGGTGTCCGATGAAAAGACTACGACTTTAAGCGTTAGGGATGAAGGACCGGGGATTTCCCTGGATGAACAGGGACTGCTATTCCAACATTTTCGCAAATTAAGTGCCCGCCCCACAGGAGGTGAAAGCAGTTCGGGATTGGGTTTGGCTATTGCCCAGAGGATTGTTGAAGAACATCAGGGAAGTATCGGGGTCGATAGCCAGCTTGGTAGTGGGGCTACGTTTTATTTTTCTATACCGACAAAGTAAAAAACCTCACAGGCCTCGCACTGTTTTGCCTTCAGGATATTCCACCTGAAAATCCAGAGTGATCGTTTTCTTTTCCTTGGGAGCGAGATCTATCTTCCACGTGAGAAAATTTTGTTTGTCTGTGTGGTTGGGCTCGGGTTTGATTTGGTTGATTTGTACTTTAATCTCTTCTTGGTAGGAGAGGGGGAGTTGGTCTTTCAATTCTACCTGAATGGATACATCTTTAAAGTTTTCCAGGCTGACTTCAAAAATATAACGTTGTTTCGCCGTTTGGTTGAAAATTCCTTCTTCGCTACCTTCCTTCTTAATAAGTTTTCGCTTAACCTTGACGGATTCATCCAACCCCAGTCCCATCTCCATTTTCTGACTAGGTGCCGTATTTTTAAGCCATGATTTCCCAACAAAACTACCATCTACAAAGTTCTTAATAGAGCCGGGTAAAAACTGGTAGGGGCTTGAGTTTTTGGTTTTGGCTTCGAGAAATACACTTTGAACATTTTTAGGTGTCGATGTGTATATCAGATCCGCGTCGAAACGGTCACTGAATATAAGGGAACGATAATTTTTAGTCCCGGTTGCAATGGTCTGTTTTTCAGATATCTGATAAGTGAAGGAAGCGCCGGACTGGATGATTTTGGTACTCATCGCACTATCTCGTTGCGGGGCTCTTTGTTTTAAGGATCGGCCTTTTTCCTCGAATAAATGGACGGCTCCAGCAGCGGGAAAGTTTTTGGGTGGGTAGTCAATGACCCAGGGGCGTAACTTTGGTGGTGTCGTCCCTCGCGAAGGTTGACTTGTTGTTAGCTCTAACGAGACATCCTCCCAATCTTCACCGGTTTGCTGGTTTATTTGACCGATGTATTCGAATGCGACTGATTGCTGAGTTGTGTTGGTGCGGAGCCTATAAGCCGGTCTCCAGCTTGTATTTCTTGTTTGATAAGAGATATCAAGGTGGCCCGCGATGGATTGAGTCGACCTGATGTGGATGTTGATATATTGGGCTTCTTTCTTTGTTCCTACCTTCATGTCGGCAAGTATTTTTTCTTCTACCTTGAGTTCCTTTTCTGCAATTTGGGACTCGACTAAAATTTCTCTGTGGCGATCACGTTTGATTTTTCCGCGAGTGGCTTTGAACTCCAGTATTGAATCCCAATATTCTGGGCCGGGTAGAACATTGGAGTGGTCTTTTTCGCCTGAAAGATTTTCAATGTAGTGGAGCTGGTGTTTTAAATTGAGTAGCTCATCCTTAATAGAGTTTAGTTTCAGTCGAAATTGGTCGACACGAGCTTCCTGCTTTTGAATGGACTCATCTAGGAATTGAGTTTGATAAGTTTTTTGAACTGAAAAATGACCAATCTGTACGGATGAATCGGTTCCCGGCGAGATTCTTATAGAATCTGTGATCATGGAATTTGGAAAGGGACCGATCACTACATCCGAAGAGCCTATTGGAAACTGTAATGAGGTTTGGCGGAATATCTCTGCCCGGTCTGTATACAGTCTAACCTTCTGGATTTTACCTGCTTTTATTGGCTGATCTTGTTGAGAGGCTTCGAGGCTTGGGATGCAAAAAACCAATAAGAAAAAAATAACTCTGTAGAGATCGAGTTTCAAATAGGACATTTTTTATTTATTTAGAAGTTTGATTTTAATTATTAGTGTAAAGGCAATAATTCTATTCAACAACAATTTTTGCAGTTATAAATTATCGGGTGAAAAAGCAATTCTGAACCCAATAATATGATGTCGCTTGTCTGGCACAGATCTGAAGCGGGTGTGGGACTTGATGTGGCTGGTCAGGTTGGCTTGAGAACCACCTCTCCTGACTTTAAAACGCCCTGTTTCAGGTCCTTTGGGGTTTTGCATAGGGCTATTCTTAAAATAATCACTGGCAAACCAGTCTTCCACCCATTCCCAAACATTCCCCATCATATCGTAGAGGCCAAAGGGGTTGGGCTTTTTTGATCCAACCGGATGGGTTTTATAGTTGGAAGTGCCAAAATACCAGACATAGCTGTTATCGATTTTATCCCCCCAATAGAACTGGCTGGTGGTTCCACCTCTTGCGGCATATTCCCATTCTGCCTCGCGGGGCAAGCGATATTTTTGTGTGTTTTCGGCTTGATTGAGTTTTTTGATATAGCTTTTGGCATCATTCCAGGAGACACGTTCGACAGGAATGGATTTCCCTGCGAATTTGGAAAAATTTTCCTGCATGTATTTCGACCATTGCTCCTGAGTGACTTCGTATTTCCCTAAATAAAATTCGTCCACGCAAACCTTATGAATGGGAGATTCGAATTTGAAGCCATTCTCTGTTCCCATATTAAAACACCCGGCAGGAATTTGAATGAACTCCATTCCTGTTGTGGGAGAAATCCATTCCGAGTGAGATGCTTTAGTCTCCAGAGCAATAACAGGTGTGGTCAGGCAAGTGCATATCGTAAAACAGAGAAAAGCCAGAAGAAGCCTTAACTTTGAAAGAGTTTGAGAATCCATAGAGTTTTTGTTTGTGGAGCTATTTACCATCACGGCGACAATAGGATAACAGGCCTTGCTTCTATAGGTGTAATCCTACTTATGAGTAGGTCGCTGCTGATATTTGTTGTCTTTACCTCCCGCTATACTTATTTAAGTTGAAAGTCTTTTAACGCAAGGGGCAAAATATGCGTACTACTATTTTTTGTTTGTTGTTATCGCTGTGTTTTTGTGTGAGTTTTGGACAGGCACAACCTATATCTCTGGATCTCTCGGGACATAGCCCTTTCAAGTTCTATCAAAATACAAACATAAAGGTGAGTAATACCTTTGAGATCAATTTGTACGATTTGACCGTGACTAAACCTTCTCTTTCTAAAGAGATACTTTCCGTATCTGAATTCATTTCAGGAGAGTCTTTTGAACTTGCTTTTTCCAAGGTCGGAGTCTATGAAATTTGTTTTTCGAAACAAAGAAATGAGGCTCGAACCTGCTTGAAGCTGGATGTGCTGAAAAGAATTACTGCCTGACTGTTGAGTCCCCTTCCCGATAGAACCTGATAGCTTTATTATGATGTGCGATGGCCATCTTAGTGGGCTACCTTCCAAACTGAGTCCACAAAATATTTTCTGGAGTCAAATAAATGCTCCACGACTTCAAAGCCGTTTTCTACAGCTAGAGTTTCCATTTCTTCAAGCGTGCATTTAAAGGATTGCTCGGTCTGCATTGCTTCCCAGGCTTTGAAATAAAAGTCTTTGTTTAAAGCCTTGATGTGCACGGTTTGATCTCGCGTGCTGTAAAGATAACTTTCTACCGCGCGAGTACTGGGATTATATTGACCTTGTTGCACAAAATGTTTTTTATTGAAATTTGCACCAAGCTCCTCATTTAGGCGGTCCAGAAGGTGAAGGTTGAATTCTTCAAAAAGCGCATCATTGTAGGCAGAATAAAGCAATTTAGGATTTTTCATGAGATCAAATCCGGTCAGTAAATAATCTTTTGGTCCAAGGGATTCTCTTAAGCTTTTAAGAAAAGACTTTGCTGTATCTGAATCCATATTGTTCAGGGTGACACCCAGAAAGAGAACCAGGTTTTGTTTTGAGTCATCCTGAGTGATCGTTTTTAAACCCTCAAAGTAATCTCCTGTTAACCCTGTAACTTTCAGGGACGTGTTGGGATGATCGTCTTCCAATGTCCGAACAAGGTTTGTGACCGCACCGTTGGAAATATCAATGGGGAAGTAATGGAAGTTTAATTTCTGATCCAGAAAATGTTCGATGAGAATTCGGGTTTTGCATCCATCGCCTGAGCCAAGTTCGATAAGGTTAAAAGTGTCGCTGTTGATGAGCTTGGCGATGTCATTTTTATGGTTACGGATGATTTCAAACTCACATGCGGCGGGAAGGTATTCTGCGAGTTCGGTTATTTTTTTAAAGATCTCGCTTCCGGCGTTATCAAAAATCAACCATGACGGTAAACACTTGTTTTTGAGTGTAAGGCCCTCGCGAACCGTGTTGGCAAGCTGTTCTTTAGTAGTAAATGATCCTTGTCCAGATTGTAGAATTTTTGTTTCAAACAAGAATGTAACTCCTTCTCTTATAGGGTGTGTTTGACCTTATTAGACGTGTTTGTTATAGTACTAACCTTAATTCCTTTTTACATCTTTAATTTATTGTCTTTGACAATTGCTGTGAGACAAAGCTTCCTACAGTTGAGATGTTTTTCGGGCTCTGACTTGCTGGAATATAAACGGGCCCTAATTCTAATCTTGTAATCCCAAAACTATGAATTTAAATTCGCAGACGGACTTAACAGCCCTGGATTTTGAGTATCAGGAGTTGGAAGAAGAGTTCAAAGGGCTATTGGAGTTAGATGATCTGGATCGAGTTGTTTCTGAAAACCCTGAGAGGGTTGAAACTTTTAAATCGGAACTTAAAGTGTCTTTGTCTGATGCTTTTAAAAGTGCTGAGGGATGCCCGCAAGCGCACCTGTTTTTGCAGAGGATTCTTTATCGCATAAATCGGTTGAAACTGTTTTGGTATGACGGGTTGGAAAATTATATCAATGAAGATTCTGCGTTTCTGTTTTCATTACGTATGGAAATTGAAAATACTTGGCAGGATTGGGAGAGTGGTAATACCGTCCAGCAAAAATCAGGCGATTTGAATATAGCTCTAGGTGATCGCGTGGAAGAGGACTTGCAACCCGAGCCCTCTGCGGAAGGATTGTTCATCCGCAATAAGATTTCAAAATCCGGGTACCAGCGTTTACTCGCTATCACCTCTTTGGACGGTCTGGTGGAAGCAAGTCAGCTTTCTCGCATGTTGGGGGGTGTCGGTAACGAGGTGCAGACGATGCTGACTCGAATTTTATGGGAAGAGTATGGTAGTGGAAAGTTCTCCAGAAAACATTCCACTCATTTTGCGACCATGTTGGAAGAATGTGACCTGGATTCCAAGCCAGAAGCTTATTTCGACCTTGTGCCGTGGGAAGTGCTTGCAAACATAAATCATAGTTTCTTTCTTTCCGAGCGTAAGAAGAACTTTTTACGTTATGTCGGCGGCTTGTTGTACACGGAAGTTTCTGTCCCCGCTGCGTTCCAGAACATTAAAATGGCTGGAGAACGCCTGAATATGGGTGATAAGGGCGTCAGTTATTGGGAGCTTCACATCCGCGAAGATATTCGCCACGGGCAATGGATGCTGGATGATGTGGCCTTTCCCTTGGTTGAAAAATATCCTGAGCAGGGCTGGGATATGGTCAAGGGATATGACCAACAAAAATTTATCAGCTCGCGTGCGACCGCTGCGATTGTTGAGTCCATTCGACAGTTTGAAAATTCCTGAGAACCACCTCTATTTTTGTTTCCAGACTAATTCAGGCAGATGCCCTGCTAGTGAGAGGGGTTTATGCAGATGCTTTGAAGTGGGGATATGAAAAACTAAGAAAAGAGGAGCAATTTGTCCTTGCTCCTCTCATCATGTTCGCTGGCTTTTAAAATGAAATGATTAAATGAAGTCTTTGCGTTTAAGCTCCAAGGCATTGAGGCGATTGTAAAGAGTTTGTCGAGAAAGGCCCAGGTTCGTATAGGTCCTTTTAATATCTCCTTTATTACGAGTCAATTCTTGAGCTATCAGGCTCTTTTCTATTGCAGCCAACTGGTTGTTTAATCCTGTTGGGGGATTCTTAAGCGTTTGTTGGATAGAAACCTGGATGTCGTTTCCTGCGCTTGAGTCTTCTGTCTGTGGCAGGCCGAGGACAAACTTGTCTGCTTCGTTCTTAAGTTCGCGAATGTTTCCTTCCCACCGTCGGGTTTGTAGATCTTGAATGTATTCGGCAGTGGGGACGGGCGGAGTTTCCTGATGGTAACGCGAACAGGCATCCATGACCAGATGCTGAAACAACAATGGAATATCTTCAGACCGTTCACGTAGAGGTGGTAGCGAAATTTGTACTACATTGAGCCGGTAATACAAGTCCTCTCGAAATAGACCTTTTTCGCTGGCCAATTTCAAATCAGTTTTTGTTGCAGCAATAATGCGGATATCAAGAGGTATGGTTTCGTTAGAGCCGACTCTTTCGACCACTTTTTCCTGGATCACTCGGAGAAGTTTTACTTGCAGGTGCAGAGGCATACTTTCGATTTCATCGAGAAAGACAGTGCCTTTGTTGGCGTACTCAAACTTCCCAATTCTTCTTCGGTCTGCTCCGGTGAAAGCACCGGCTTCATGGCCGAACAACTCGCTCTCAATGATATTCTCAGGCATTGCACCGCAATTGATTGCAGTGAAATTATGGTTTCTTCTCTTGCTGGCTTGATGGATGTTTTGTGCGACGAGATCTTTTCCTGTTCCTGTTTCCCCAAGAATCAGAATGTCGGCATCGGCATCGGCGATATTAGCGATAACTTGACGAAGTCGTTCGATAGAAGAAGATCTGCCGATAATGGTGTTTTTCGTTTCGCTTTGTTGGTGGATTTTAGTTTGGAGTCTCCTCACTTCCATAACAAGGCGGCGTTTTTCCACTGCACGTTTAACGGCATCTATGAAAGTTTCTGTGGAAAAAGGTTTTTCTAGAAAGTCATAGGCTCCATTTTGTATGGCCTGGACAGCCATGGGAATATTGCCCTGACCTGTAATGAGAATAACTGGAATTTCCGGGTCCACTTCTTTAACTTTTTCCATTAAGGTCAAGCCATTCATTTTTGGCATCATTACATCGCTCACCAGTACGCCCGGCCAGTCTTCTGTGATGAGGGATAAGGCATTTTTTGCTGACTCAAAATCTTCCACCACATAGTTTTTATTTTGAAGTTCCCTCTTGAGGGATAATCGGACGACTTTTTCGTCATCCACTAAAAATATTTTTTCTTCAGAGCTCATCTTTAATATTCTCGAAATTTATGGTTTCTAAAAATCTGGTTTTTTAATTTGGTTCTTGCACACTGGCTTTAACGGGTAGGGTGATTATGAATTTGGATCCTTTCCCTTCAGTGCTATGGACTCTTATATCTCCTCCATGTCTTTTAATGATTCCATAGCTGACCGAAAGGCCCAAGCCGGTGCCTTTTACTTCTCCCTTGGTTGTAAAGAAGGGGTCAAAAAGTTTTTCCATATATTTCTGTTGTATTCCTTGTCCGGTATCTTCAATAGTTACTTCCACAACAGAGTCAAAGGCTTGAGTGCGGATAGTGAGTGCTCCCCCTCTGGGGCATGCTTCATTAGCGTTCTGCAAGATGTTTAAGATGACCTGTTTGATCTGGTCTTCGACCACGTTCACTTCGGGTAAATAATCTGAGTATTCTTTTATCAGTTGAATATTTTCTTTATTAAACTCATTTTTCTTGAGCATGAGCATGTCATCAATGGCATCGTGCAGGTTCAAGGGGTGTCGGGCACCTGATGAAGGACGATAGAAATCCTTAAGTTGTAGAGAAAGGTTCATGACGCGATTGCTTTCATTAATGGAAAGCTCAACCAGCTCTGCAAGTGAGTCTTCCATTTTAGTTCCTTGCAGGACTTGCTCGAGGGTATTACGAATTCCCATAAGCGGGTTGTTGAATTCATGCGCGATGCTTGCGGATAATTTGCCTAAAGCTGAAAGTTTTTCAGCGTGTAAAAGTTGCTGATTTACTTTTTGTAATTCCTCCTCCGACCTCTTCCGCTCGGCAATTTCCTTTTTAAGTTGTTGATTGGCCTGTTTAAGATCAACAGTTCTTTGATGAACTCTCCGTTCGATGAAATCATTTTGCGCTTCAAGATTTTTATTTAGCAAACGTACTTCAAGAATATTTCGAATTCGGCAAAGTACTTCCGACAGATCAAGAGGTTTTGAAAGAAAATCCCGAGCACCGACTTGCAGGGCCTTTAGACGAATAGAGGGGTCTGATTCGGCGGTCAGTACTAAAATTGGCGCATAGGAGTCTGTTTCGATTCGTTTTATTTGTTCGATCACTTCAAAGCCATCCATATGTGGCATTCTCAAATCGAGCAGAACTAGGTCCGGCCGTAATTTTTGGTATAACAAGGCAGCTTCTCTGGAATCCGTTGTGCTGGTGATGGAGGTGTATTTGGCCTGTTTTAATGCCGTTTCCAGAACGATTATATTAGAGGATTCGTCATCTACTATCAGGATCTTGGCTTTTAAAATGTTGCCTTTGTCTAACATTGTGTACTCGCAATGATAAATTAAGCCAGGTGCTAGAGTTTGAACTCGGTAACTGGATAACTTGAATTAATATAACAACACAACCTGCAGTGCTTATAGAGCAATATAGATGCCACAAGTTAAGAATATGAGAGTGGCAAATTTGTAAATGCAAGGGGTAGACTATAACTATATAAAGCCAAAGAGGTTATATCATTTCCTTCTGTGTTGAATAAATAAGAAATGGGGATAAAGCCTGTGAATAAAGCAGGCTCAACCGACTATTAGTACCTATATTTTTACTTGTTTCCGCGTTAAGTGTAAATAAAAAATTACATTGCAATGGTTGGAAGGTTTGGTCGTGCGAGCATTTTGATATTGTGGGTTTTGTGATTTATTGGGTTTATGAGCTATTCACCGACAAGCTGACTGAAATTTACCGGTGAATATTCAAAATTGCAGGAGAAAGTCATCATCCACTTCTTCTTCCAGATAATCGGGTAAGCGGGTTTGTTTATCTGTAAGAGCTTGGCTTAATTGGGCAGTGCTTAAGCCAGTCGCTGAGGTGAGATTGGCACCTTTAAGGTTGGTTTGATTGAATAGAGTATCTTCATTAAATTGAGCTCCTTCAAGATTGGCATTTTCAAGGTCCGCAAATTGAAGGTTGGACTCCAGCATTCCCGCACCTGACAGGTCACAGTTTTTCATGCGGGTACTTTGAAGACAGGTTTCTTGCAACTTGGCCTTGGCCAGGCTCGTTCCTTCCAGGCTAGCCCCTGTTAAATTTGAAAACTGAAGCTTGGAATCCTTAAGGTTGCAGTTTTCAAGGTTAGCTTTTTGTAATGTAGCTCCTCTTAAATCTGCTTGAGACAAATCTGGATGTATTTCCGGATTTTTTTCTCTCCATTCATTCCAGTTGTTAATCCCTGCTTTAATGAGTTTAAGGTGCTCTTCATTAGCCATGAAATATCTTTATGGTTTGATTGTTTTTGTTAAAAGGATAAAATACTCATGTGTCTTGAAATTTCGGGTAGACTCAAATGTTCGAAGGTTTTCAGTGTATTGTGATAATTCAAAGGATGTCATCTTGAGTCAACACTCAAAGTTTCAGTAGTTTTTGATGGTAGTATCGGTTATTGGGTTTGTGGTTACATAAAAAACTCCATGTAGACCATCCATCCAATCATAGAAAGAATAAGTACCGCATAACCGGTATGGACCCAAATAGTGAAAATAGGGTTTTCTCTTCGCACTTCAGGCTTCTCTTTTTCTTTCATGCTTTCCTCAATTTAGTCCGAAATAAATAATACTATGGAAACAAAAATAAACCCAACAACAATCCTCTGCCGTTCCTCTTTAATTTAAAAATGAAGAAATTTTTAATAGTCACTATTGTCTCTTTTTTGGTGCATTGTGCTGGTCCTGTATTTGCTGATGATTTTCAGGATGGCCTGGATGCCGCCGGCAACGGAGACTTTACAACGGCTTATAATAAATGGGAGCCTTTGGCAAGAAGGGGCAGTGCTCTGGCTCAATTTAATCTGGGCCTGATGTATGACAAGGGGGAGGGGGTTAAACGCAATTATCGCAAAGCTGTGAAGTGGTATAAGCTTGCGGCTAAACAGGGCATTGCCTCTGCACAGTTTAATCTTGGAATGCTTTATAGCAAGGGTAAGGGAGTACGGCAGAGCTTCAAAAAGGCCAGGATGTTTTATAAACGGGCCGCCAAGCAGGGCAATGCCTCAGCTCAGTTTAATCTGGGGTTGATGTATGATATTGGGGAGGGAGTGACGCCTGACTACAAAAGGGCGATCAAATGGTACCGTTTAGCGGCACAGCAAAATAATGCCCAGGCCCAGTTCAACCTAGGGTCTTTGTATGAGTCTGGAGAGCGGGTCACTCAGGATTATAAAAAAGCCATCAAATGGTACAAGCTCGCAGCGGGAAATAACAATGAATTGGCGCAGTTTAAACTGGGCAACCTGTTTGAAAAAGGCAAAGGTGTTGTAAAGAGCGACAAAGAAGCTTTGAAATGGTACCGGCTTGCAGCTGACCAGGGCAACGAAACCGCCCAGTTTAACTTGGGCTATATGTATAGTCGAGGCATTGGGGTCGGACAAAATTATAGTGAGGCTGTCAAATGGTACCGGCTTGCTGCAGGGCAGGGCAATGTTCTGGCAATGTTTAATCTGGGAGTGTTTTATAGTGAGGGACGGGGTGCCCGCCAAAATTACTCTAAAGCAGCCAGTTGGTTTCGGCTAGCTGCCAAGAAAGGCGATGCTGAAGCCCAGTTTCGTTTAGGCATGATGTATGAGGAGGGGGATGGGGTTGAGAAAGATGTGGAAAAAGCAGTAAAGCTTTATCGGTTCGCGGCAGACCAGGGTCATGCCATGGCTCAGGGAAGCTTGGGCTGGATGTATATCAATGGCAAGGGTGTTGAGGAAGACCTGGACGAAGCCGCAAAATGGTATCGACGGTCTGAGCAGTCCCGCAAATCCAAAAATGAGGAGAGTCCTCTCTCCTCTCTCCGCTAAGATTTTTTCCTATACCTTCAGGGCTCTTCTTATTTTATAGCCTGAATGCCAGAATACACCTACAACCGTGAGTTAGAATGAATACTTTTTTTGCTGAATTTGCGAGCTTGATGTGGGGCCCTTG
>JAJDBH010000069.1 GCA_029261455.1 Nitrospinaceae bacterium | reverse complement strand
TTGTCGGTACACTCACAGGCAACACTTAATAAAGTGGCGCGAGAATTAAATGAACGACCCCGTGAGACATTAGCATTTGAAACACCGGCAGAGAGATTTAACGCATGTGTTGCGTTGACCGGTTGAAGTCGCAACCCAAAGCGGACATTTAAGATATGCAGCTTTATAAGAAAATTTGCATCTCGAATTAGATGATGGGAAAAATAACTGGCAATAAGAGAAATTAAAATGACAATTAATCCAGATCAATTTGCAAAAATAGCTGAGTCTCTTCGTCAATACAGAAGAGCGGAGCTTACAGACTTTCAAGAGGATCTAGGGGGAGGTAACCCTATTGATGCTTTATACGTAGATCCCCTACCGTCTGAAGCGGTTTTAAAAACCTTGATGCAGAGCAATACGACTTTTCTTGTTGGAAGAAAGGGCACAGGTAAAAGTACAATTTTTGCCAAAACGCAATTTGAATTAAGAAAAAAGACGGATGTTATTTCTGTTTACATAGATGTTAAAAGTTTACATGAGGTTTTAACTACTTTTGATGTCGTTTCTCAAATCACTCAATTGAATGCAGAAATTTCGACTGAAACATATCAGGCTCATCGTTTGCGAAAATTATTCCTAGCTACGATTATTTCAGAACTTATAAATGAATTAAAGAATGCCTATGAAAAACAGTCACTTATAGCACGTTGGAAACCGACAGGAAGAAAATATACTGACGTTATACGAGAGTTACAAAATATTGCAGAAAAAGTTAAAAACGGAGATCTGACGGAGGAGGAAATTCCTGTATTGAAGGTGATATCTTCTAAGTCAAAAAATTCTCAATCAAATAAAAAGTCTACAAAATTATCCGCTGATGCTGAGGCAAAAATTAGTGCTAATCCATCTTTGAAAATAACAGGTGGCATTGAAAAATTTGATGAAAGTATTGGAGAAAGCGATCTTTATCAAGCGTACTCGGATATTGTACTGAGATCATTTCCTTTTCAGGAAATTTTAGCAAAAATTAAAGAACTGTTGGCTGGTGTGGAACTTAAGAGGCTGTTTGTCTTCTTTGATGATTTCTCTGAACTGTCTTGGGTTGAACAGAAGCTTTTTGTAGATGTGATTTTATCTCCATTAAATAATTCTAGTGACGAAACAGTAAAGCTCAAAGTTGCTGGTTACCCTGGTCGTATTTACTATGGCAAAATTGATCCTGGGAAAGTTGACACCATTGGTTTGGATTTTTATCAAATATACAAATCACATGATGTTCAAACCAGTGAGGCATCCGCAATAGAGTGTTTGCAAAGACTTCTAGAAACACGCTTTGATGCGTTTAATCAAAACATTGGAGATTACTTTAATTCATCACTGTCAATGGATGAGTATTATCGACTTCTTTTTGAAGTAACGCTAAATGTACCGCGATTGGTTGGATATATACTACATGCTTGCTATTTTGATAAGATATCTAGAGGAGAAGTAATTACTTCTTCTGCAATAAAGCTTGCTGCGCAAAAGTATTATGATTCTATAACGACTAAATATTTTGATCGTATGAACCGCTTTGCAATGGAGCCATTTGAAAGAAAACTCGATAGGCATAATCAGCAAAAGCTTTTAGAACATGTAAGCAAGGAAGCAAAGACTGTGCAGCGTAGCATTGCTTCGAAGAAGGTTGGTGGCCAATATTTTCATGATTTAACTAATCCACCGACTAGTCATTTTACAGTAAGCCCGTCCATGGAGGATATGTTTTCTTCTTTAGAGCTTAATTTTATGGTTACAAAGTATCATGAAATGCGTGACAAGGATGGCAGAGATGTTTCTGTATATGCACTATCTTACGGTCTTTGTGAAGATCAGAGAATGTCCTGGGGATATCCTAGGGGCAGGCATAACGACCGAAGCTATTTCGTACAACGCTGTTTTAGCTATAATTCCAGCATCAAGGAGTTTTTAGTTAATAGTCAAACCATTCGTTGTGATAACTGTGGCGCCTCCTTTGGAATGGGCAAGCGTGAAAGTATCGAGTTTTATGGTTGGAAGTGTCCTGAATGCCAAGTTGGAATTTGTAAAGTTATTACTCTAGGTGATGAATTTAAACAGGAAGTTGATCTCTTGGATGAGGAGACAATGCTTCCTGCTATTGAGCTCGAAATTCTTGAAACTCTTAATGAGGAGGCGGCGCCGATGCGTGCTGGAGAAGTTGCAGCTTTAATAGATACTACATATCAAATGGTGGGGCGCCGAACAGGTAAATTGCTTGATATGGGACTTGTAGACAAACAAGATCTAGATGGTGCAAAGCGGAGTTCTATAACCTCTAAAGCGAAATATGTCTATTTTGAGAAGAAAGTTAAAGGAGGTAATTGAATAACTCTTAAACTGCTACCATCACAAGGAGGCAATCTGAATGTCCGCTTCTGGCCGATAGCTGCCTATACCAGATTAACGAAACATTCCTCAATAAATTGCCCATAATTTGTCTAAGAATTGTCTAAGTTAAACTCCAAAGAGGGTTTGGAGTCTGCAAGCTTTAACTTCTTTAAACAGAATAGCTTGTGGAAATCTTAATCTGATAGTTTAAGATCGCATCCGGCCTCTCACGCCGGGGTCCTAACCGCTAGACGATGGGGCCATTTAAATTGGCTGATTCATTCTATAACTCCATTTGGAAATCTTAAAACCCTCGCTTTTTCTGTTTTTCGTCCTTGTTATTGACAAATTCCCCCACTGGGTATTAATTCCGAGATGTACGCAACACTAGGGGCAATAGCCCCTGCCATATTGGGGCTATTTTTGTTTGTTCTTAAAATTGGTCTGAGTGGCCGGGATACCGCGAGGTCCCGGAACGTTCCCTAGTGCTCGTGTACACCACTCAGGCTTTTTTGTTTTGTACAAAAAAACTAGGAGAGAAAAATGGAAAACAATGAAGCGATTGAAAAGGGGTACCCGGAACCTAACGGAGGTGTTCAAATCGGAAGAGGGGATCAGTGAACTCTACAGTGAGGGGTTGCGCAAGTACCCCGGTTGGACGAGCGGTTTCATCCATATCATAACTCGTACCGTAGAAAACTCGGGTGGCGATGGGCGCTCGATGTTCGACCCTGCCGACATTGCGATCAACCATATTATCGGTGGCATGGCGTCTATGGGGATGCTTCTTTCCGCCGATCAGTCTGATGCGCAGATGGACCTGGCGATTCAATCGAACACACGGAAACTGAGTCAACAGGGGGTTTTCATCGAAGAAATGGCAGGACTCCTCAAAGCGCTGATAGAACTCAAAGGTGTTTGCATCCAAAGAACGGCGACTGCCGGGGCCAATGAAAAATAAACAGATGGAATAACCACTCGGAGTGGGGCCAGCGTCACCGCCCTATTGGCCCCACTCCGACCATTCTGATAGCTCTAATTATTTCTTACAACAAACTTTAGCTCGTAATAAAGTCTGACAATATTTTTTTAAATCATTCACCCAATATTGTTTTTAATTTCAATATAGAATGAGCCGAGGCAACTTTTTGTCTTCACTCTGCATTCCCCAAGTTGTAACCAATCCTTAAGGGTTAAATGTCCGTTGCGTGTTGCCTCCTGGGCTTGCCTGCAAATCTCCTGGGTTTGTGAAATAATTCCATCAGACCCATAAATAACTCCTGATGATGGGAGTGGTTGTCCTGTTCTGTTATTTTCAAAAAGCTTTAGTGTGAGGCCAGCGATGTCAGCTGCTCGGGACCCACTGAACCCAATATTCGCATTATTCATGCAGGCATCGAATTGATCACTAATTTTAAATTGTTTGGAATTGGTTTCAGCGGATGAGCTTGAAGAAGTAATGCCTAGTATCAAGACTATAAAAAACAGGTTGATGAAATTCTTTTTCATAATCATTTCTCCAACTTTATAAGGTTCATAGAATTAACTTAAAGATTCTCTAAACATTAATAGACTATCAAAATTAATTTTGTGTTATCAAGGAATTATTTGTTAAATTTTTTTCATTATCACTACGATCCGCTTCTCACGCTGGTGTGATATCTCGAACATAAACCTTCATTTTCTATTGAAGGTACCTATTTACCAGTAATTTCTACAAATACTCAGCCTCTAGAAAATTATCCCCAAGAAAATATTCGATGAGTATATAATTGGCTCTAGGGATATTTTAGTGGGGAATCGGTTTGCTCCTTAAATAGAAACCTTTGACCCTTTTACCAATTTAAAAAGAACAGAGGTTAGCTATGAGTGAAGAAATTAAGGTATCCACCCCATACCGTGTTGGCGAATGGTTACCCTCTGATCGGGTTATTCTGGAAACCTGGCTGGAAAAGCATATCGACGTGGCGGAAAAGGAGAAGAAACCATTTTTGCCAGTCATTCAGGAGTTCCAAAACCTGATCGAATCGGATGCCGAGATTTATATGCTCTTTAACCAAATGTTTTCTCAGGTTCCTCACTGGGGACGATACAAAAATAACCCCGCCGGCGACCCCCAGGTCAGGGACTACAAACATATGCTTCAACTCCTGAACTCCATAATGACGAAGGCCCCGGAATATAACAAAACCCAGCTTGTGGGTTTCCCCATTAACGCTATTCTGGATTGGTCGATGGGGACGGAAGGTGGGTATGCCGCTTTCTTAAATGATAAGGTAAATGCAATGCTCAAGAAGGTCCTGAATGAATGGGGAACATTTCTAAAATCAAAGGACTCTGCTTATGTATTGAATGACGATCCAAAGACAGGGTGGCTCGGCGACGATGCCATGCTGGGTATGTTTCCCAACAATAATAATGATCCCCAGGAAGCAAAAAAGAGTTTTATCACTACCTTCATTTGTCAACCCAATGAGGATCACTGGGGTTTCACTTCCTGGGATAACTTTTTTACAAGAATTTTCAATGAAGGCCAGCGTCCGATAGGTTCCCCAGATGATGACTCCATAATTGTCAATGCTTGTGAATCGGCACCCTACAAAATTGCAACAAATGTGCAATCAAGCGAAAAGTTCTGGATCAAGGCACAACCTTATTCGCTTCAACACATGTTGAATAACGATGAGTGGGTGGAAAAATTTGTAGGTGGAACCATTTACCAGGCCTTTCTCAGTGCCAAGAGTTACCACCGGTGGAACAGCCCGGTAAGCGGCACAATAGTTAAGGTTTATGTGCAGGATGGTACCTACTATTCAGAAATTCCTGCAGAAGGTTTTTATAATCCCCTGCACGCCAACTTCTTCGATAAAAATCCGGATGATTCGGCTCCCAATGATTCGCAAGGTTATATAAGTGAAGTAGCAACCAGAGCCATGATTTTTATAGAAGCGGATAATCCTGATATCGGCCTTATGTGTTTTTTGGCGATCGGGATGGCAGAGGTTTCTTCATGTGACATCACCGTCTATGAAGGGCAACACGTAGAGAAAGGTGATCAGACGGGGATGTTTCATTTTGGCGGGTCTACCCACTGCCTGATCTTTGGCCCCCATGTAAAACTTGATTTTGACTTAAACGGTCAAAAACCCGGTTTGGATTCGACTAATATTCTGGTACGGGCAAAACTTGCCACGGTTATCAAGTAAACAACTTTGACATTAATTGTTTTGCTTTTTTGCAGTTTTTCCAATGCTCAGGCCAACTCGGTTGAAAACCGAACGGCAAGTTCCCTGGAAGGAGACACGTCCTCGTGATTCCCTTGTGGATTCTGAAGGACGACCGGGGCAATTTCTGGATGGTAGAAACAGGGGAAACGCCGAACCGGTTGAGCGGTTTCAATCCACGGGCAGGGGATGCAGTTAGCCTGGACTTGTTAGGCCGAGATAACTTTTGGCTAGCCAGATAACGCTATTGCAAGCTGCCCCCACGGCGAGTGGTGGTTGCTATTTGATTTTGAAGGGAGTAAAATTTTGCTTCTTATACTGATTTGAGGAAGATGGTTAATGCGAATTGCTGTTATTTCAGTGCTTTTTTTGCTGCAAGTTTCCACAGCGTGGGGGCTTAGTCCTGAACAGTGGTTTCAGGAGGGGAATAAGTTTAGTTCCGCAGGGCAATTTGAAAAAGCGGTGGAGGCTTATGAGAAATCCATTGCCGCTAACGCACTATCTCCGGTTGCGCATTACAACTTGGGGATTGCCTACAAGAACCTGAGACAGTTAGACAAAGCGGCAACTTCTCTGGAAAAGTCGGTGGAGCTGGAGCCGGTCAATATGGATGCGCGGGTCACTCTGGGCAATATCTATAACCTTCAGGAACGGTGGGGCGATGCGATTGGACAACTTAATATTGTTGTTCATCGCAAAAAAGGCGATGCTCAGGCACATGGTAATTTGGGTTGGGCCTATTACAATTATAAAAAGGGTCCGCCTTTCAAGAAAGTAGTGATTCTCAATCTGGCTCGTGCTGTGGCTTTATTTAAAGAGCAAGACCAGGTTCAGGCCGCAGAGGCAACTCAAAAAATTCTTGAGGAGGCCCGGAATAAATTCGGGGTTTCTTTGATCCAATAAGCGGGATTATTTTTAAGAGGTTATTATGAGCATTACCGTCATACCCACACGCAGTGAGCACACTATCACCTTCAAGGTAGACCATGCTTTATTGCCTCATGGTAAAAGCATGCCCTTTTCTGAGCCGGAGACTTCTAAGTTTCATCCTATGGCAGAGGCTTTGATGGCTATATCTGGAGTGAACAGTACCTGGATCATGGCAGACGAGATCATGGTCACCAAAGATGCGGATATCCGCTGGGCAACTGTAAAACCAAAAGTGATGGAAACCATCCGCAAAGTTCAAGCCAACTAGGCGTTGGGCCAGCCTGCAATAGCTTTTTCTGGAGACGATCATTGTCTCGGCTTAAAGATGCTTTATTTCCCTAGAGAGGGTGCTAGAAGCCCACGGCTGTTGGCGAGAAAAATTCTTTGAATGCGCGGATTAAGAGTTCATGATCTTTTGCTCCCGCCATTTCACGAATGGAATGCATGGACAGCATGGGGTTCCCCACATCCACGGTGCGGATTCCCAGGTTAGCGGCAGTGATGGGTCCAATCGTGCTTCCGCAACCCAGGTCAGATCGGACCACAAATTTTTGCACTGGCACCCCGGCCTTTTTGCATAAAGATTCAAACCATGCACTTGATACTCCGTCCGTCGCATAGCGTTGATTTGCGTTGCTTTTGATCACGGGTCCACCGTTAATGATCGGCATATGCTGGCTGTCGTGTTTGTCTGAGTAATTGGGGTGGACGGCATGGGCCATATCTGCAGAGATGAAGAACGAATTTGCCAGAGCCCTTAGAAAACCTTCTCTCTCGTCCTTCATGGTGATTCGTTCCAACACATCTTTCAGGAAAGGAGAGCCTGCTCCTTGTGCGGTTTCACTACCGACTTCTTCATGATCGTAAAACGCAATCACTCTTGTCGCGGTATCTTTCTTGGTGGATTCTGTCAATGCATGCATGGCGGAATGGCAACTGGCGAGATTGTCCAGCCGGCCGGAAAAAATAAACTCCGCTTCTGCACCGGCAACGGTGCCGGGTTGCGTGTCATATAAAGCTAACTCCAGTCCCATAATATCAGCCGGACGACATTTTAGTTCCCGAGCGATCATTTTTTTCAGAACTTCATCTGGAGCAGACTTTTTTTGCAGAGAAAAAATAGGTGGCAAATGGTTTTGTTCGTTGAGAAGCAGTCCCTTTTTATTGACGTCGCGGTTCAGGTGAATCGCCAATTGCGGGATGCGTAGTAAAGCTTGTTCGAAGCGGATTAATTTTGTGGAGGGTTTTTTCTTGCCACTCAAAATCACGCGTCCAGCCAGTGATAAATCCCGGTCCGTCCATGTAGAAAGAAGTACTCCTCCATAAACCTCGACACCCAGTTGCATGTAACCACTTTTGCAATACCCTGCCTGTGGTTTCAGTCTAAGGTTGGGGCTGTCGGTATGAGCACCAATGATTTTAAAAGACTCGCCGGGTTTTGATCCCACAGTAAATGCGATCAGGGATGAATCGTTTCGGGTGAGGAAATATTTTCCATTGGGGACAAGCTTCCACGCATCGGCTTCTTTAAGTTCAATGAACCCTTTACTGCAAAGAGTGTCATTCATTTCCTGCACTGCATGAAAGGGTGTGGGAGACCGGTCAATAAATTTCAGCAGGTTTTGAATGCGGTCGGTTTTGGTTTGCTGAGTCATGAATAGGGTCTCCAATTGTATTAAAGAATCACGTAGGTGCTGGTTTGACATTTAGCTGTTCTGATCTATGACAAGTTCTGCGTGATCCTCTTTGAGGCGGTAGGCTAACTATTTGTAAGTTAGCTCTCTTTGGTCCATCTCAGTATAGGGTGGGGGCACGCATTTAATAAAATGTTCTTTAGTTTTTTGTTCTTGCTGAAACTCCTGTAAAATGGTGTTTCCTTTTTTGGGGGTATTTTATCATGGGCCTTTTAATCAAAGCCGATTTTAAAAAAAAGTTAGACATCAAACTTTACCGGTTTGATCCCAAAAACCGCAAGCCAGAATACCATGCGGAAATTTTTTGTGAAATGTTTTCCCAGTTCCCGCAGTTCAAGGCCCATGTTGCTGCCTATATTGAGCGGAACTATTGTTTCGTGGTCAACGATGAAGACCACTCCGACCCGAGATCTCTCCTCGATACTTTAAAACCTGATGAAGTCAGGAAATTAAATGAATGGGTTGTACTTCGTAATAAGCCCGGCACCGTAGCGAGTAAAAAGTAATTCAGCCATATAATGTTTTTACGCTTAAACCATTAATTTTTTGTGGTAAAACTACCCTATAAATTACAACCGTGATAGTTTGAGAAATTAATGATTCATATATTGTGTGAATTGGTGTAAAAGTGTCGTATCGCAGGTTCGATATATTGTGTGCAGGGGGAGAACACAGTGGCGGAAGAGAAAAATAGGTCCGATAAGATTTTAGTTGTAGAAGATGATGAAGCTTCAAGTATCATCATTGTACGGTTATTGAACCAGATGGGTTTTTCAAAGATTATTCAGGCTGAAAATGGCAGCATTGCACTTAATAAACTCTATTTAAACCAGTTTAGTATCATCATATCAGACTGGAGGATGCCTGATATGGATGGGTTGGAGCTTTATAAAAAAGCTAAAAAGGAAGAGCTTCTTAATGATGTCCCCTTTTTAATGGTTTCTGCAGAAAACGAAAGGGGACGAGTTGCCGAGGCCTTGAAGGCCGGAGTGAATGACTATATTCTCAAACCGGTAGATTTGAAATTACTCAGTGAAAAGATAGAAAAACTTCTTAGTTTGCAGAACGATAAGTAGAAAGCCCGAATGAAGGGCAATAACTCCTATTATTGTTTCTAGCTACAGGGTCATTTACCCGTAGCGGTGCGCTACCCACCTATGGCGTGCATGGCGCGGTCGGGCCGTTCGAAGTCGTCGAGGTTTATTTTGTGACCGGGCTCTTTGATCAAAACTGCTTGGCGGATGGTTTCAGCAATGTTGGCATCGCTCTCACCAGATCGTATCATTTCTTTCAAATTAGTTTCATCGGTTGAGAACAGGCAGGTTCTCAGTTTTCCATCGGCAGTCATGCGGATGCGGTTGCAATGATCGCAGAACGGATTGCTGACAGCCGTGATGATGCCAATCTTCCCCTTACCATCAGCAAAAGTGTATTCACTAGCTGGACCGATTTCGAGAGAGTTATCGACAGGCACCAGTTCGTATTTTTCCTTAATGAGATCGATAATTTCGTGCCCGAACAAGACTTTTTCGCGTTCCCAGACTTTATCTGAGTCAAGCGGCATAAATTCTATGAAACGGACCTCGAAGCCATCGGAGCGACCATATTCAATCAGGCCCATGATTTCGTTTTCAGAAAAATTACGCACTGCCACGGCATTGATCTTGATCGATTTGAATCCGACCTTGCGGGCTGTGTCCAAACCGTCCAGAACTGCTTGCAGGCAGTCCCTGCGATTAACATCTCGAAATTTTTCGGGGTCAAGCGCATCCAGGCTGACGTTCAGCCTTTTCAGTCCTGCATCCATAAGGCTTTGAGCTTGATCTTTCAGGAAAAAGGCATTGGTGGTCAGGGCGACATCGTTGATGCCTTCCACGCCATTGATCATTTTGATCAGGGTCGGCAGGTCTTTTCTCATCAGCGGCTCGCCACCGGTCAGGCGAATACGGTTGATCCCTAATCCAGATGCGACTGTTACTACACGAAGGATTTCCTCAAACGAGAGCAGGTTGCTGCGGTCCATAAACTCTACGTTATCCGCTGGCATGCAATAGGTGCAGCGAAAGTTACAACGATCAGTGACTGAAATCCTGAGATTGACGATAGTTCGTCCCATCCCGTCGACAAGTTTAGGTGAATCGCTTTTAATGGTCATTTAGACGTCCTTGTGGCTTAGGGGGACCTGTTGAGCCCGCTTCTACAATACAATGGAATCAATAAATGAGCCTGAGCTCGAGTTCAAGTATGGCTAAATTATAGCTTTTTTAATCTGAAAATGTATAGGATTAGTTTGAATTCCCAATGCTAATTTCTGGAGGTCTCAGCAAATTTAATGGGGGCAGGACAAAAATAAGGGCTTGTGAGCCCGGTCTATCGCAAAATGTCAAAATTAAAGAACTTTACGGAGGGAATTGCATCTTAAAATTGTGGCAAAGGCTGTATTTGATATATAATTACAAGTATCTATCCAGTTTAAGCTGTTGGGGGACCACGTAAAGTTTTTATTAAGATAAAGCTTTTAAATTTAAGGATTTAATTGTGTCTGTCGCTGAAGAAAAGTTTTCCGCAAAATTCGATGAAACTGCCGCTGAGATCAAGCACCGTGGTGCTTACTATCAAGAAGATGCCAGTGAGAAGGGCATGGCACTCCTCGAAGCCAAGTTTAAAGATACCAAGCTGTATTGGTTGGTTGATGTTAAGGAAGATCGTATTTTCAGTGCCCGGTTTTTCGCTTATGGAGGAAAGGTGTCTCTAGTGGTTGGCGAAACTCTTTGCAAGATGGTGGAAGGGTTGACAATGGAGGAAGCCTGCTCACTGCTGAAAACCGATGTGGAAGCTCAGCTTCGTGACGAAGCAGAAGTGCCTTCGGTTCCCGAACCCAAAATGAAAGCTTTCGATACTGTTGAAGAGCTGCTGAAAATTTGCAAAGAGCAGTTCCCTTCTGCGAAGGGGGTGGCCATTGCCAGTGCGTCCATCAATAAAGAAGATTTTAAATCCACTACTGAGTTGACCATGGTGGCTCAGGCTTGGTTAGGATTGACAAAAGAAGAACAGAAAGAACAGATAGAGATTGTTTTGGATGAGCACATTCGCCCGGCTCTCATGAATGATGGGGGCAATGTCATGGTTCTGGATGTGACAGACGGTGAGAAAATTTTAGTTCAATACCAAGGGGCGTGTGGCAGTTGTGGGTCTTCTTTGGGAGCCACCCTGTCTTTTATGGAATCGACCCTGCGTAAACATATCTACAACGAATTAAACGTTGTTCCACAGATGTAATTTGTTTCCCGGAGATCAATCATGAGTGACGAACAAAACTCCGTTTCAGATATTCTCGAAGACAGTACTTATAAATATGGTTTCACCACCGATGTTGAGTCGGATACCTTTGCAAAGGGGTTGGATGAGGATGTAGTCCGCGCTATTTCCAAGAAAAAGAAAGAGCCGCAATTTATGCTCGACTTCAGGCTCAAAGCGTTTGCGAAATGGAAGACGATGAAAGAACCGGAATGGCCGAATGTGCATTACCCGCCCATTGACTTCCAGAACATTTCTTATTACTCGGCACCGAAGCAGAAGAAAGTGCTGGAGAGTCTGGATGAAGTAGACCCTGAAGTCATGCGCACTTTCGAGAAATTGGGTATTCCACTGGATGAACAAAAGAAGTTGGCTAATGTTGCTGTGGACGCTGTGTTCGACAGTGTCAGCGTGGCCACGACTCATAAGAAAAAGCTTATGGAAGTTGGCATTATCTTTTGTTCTTTTTCAGAAGCATTGCAGGAATACCCGGAACTGATAGAGGAATATATTGGCTCCGTGGTTCCTGTCGGTGATAATTATTACGCCGCGTTGAACAGTGCCGTATTCACGGATGGTTCGTTTGTTTATATTCCGCCGGACACGATCAGTCCTATGGAAATCTCAACCTATTTCCGTATCAACACTGAAGAGACAGGGCAGTTCGAGAGAACGCTGATCATCTGCGCAGAAAACAGTTATGTGTCTTATCTGGAAGGGTGTACTGCTCCACAATTTGACACCAATCAGTTACACGCCGCAGTGGTCGAGCTGGTCACCTTGGAAAACGCGGAGATCAAGTACAGCACCGTGCAAAACTGGTATGCAGGAGATAAGGAAACGGGCAAGGGTGGTATCTACAATTTTGTCACCAAGCGTGGTAAATGTCTGGGCGATGGCTCCAAAATTTCATGGACGCAAGTGGAAACGGGATCAGCTATCACCTGGAAGTACCCGAGTTGTCTGCTTATTGGCGATAACTCCTCTGGAGAATTCTATTCAGTGGCTTTGACCAACGGACATATGCAGGCCGATACAGGGACCAAGATGATTCATATTGGTAAAAATACCCGGTCGAGTATTATTTCCAAGGGCATTTCTGCAGATCACTCAAGTAACAGCTATCGAGGTCAGGTGAAGGTGGGCAAGAACGCCACCAACGCAAGAAACTATAGCCAGTGTGACAGTATGCTGGTCGGTGATAAGTCCAGTGCGCACACATTCCCTTATATAGAAACTGCCAACAGCTCAGTTCAGGTCGAACATGAGGCAGCTACTTCAAAGATCAGCGAGGATCAACTTTTCTATTTTGAGTCGAGGGGTATTTCTCGAGAAAATGCGATTGAAGCGGTCATAAGTGGATTCTGTAAAGAAGTTTTCAAACAACTACCGATGGAGTTTGCCGTTGAGGCTCAAAAACTGTTGACCTTGAAGCTTGAGGACAGCGTCGGTTAAATAATTGTGGGACCAGACCGGAGTAAACTTCGGCGTTGAGTGAAATTCAAATAGCTCCTGTGTTGGTTCTCGCCAACGGTTTACTGATTTCAGGGAACTTGCAGGGCTTTTTTTATTGATTGAGGAGATGGTGAATGCTTGAAATTAAAGATTTGCATGCAGGTTTTGACGGGAATGAAATCATAAAAGGTATTTCCCTTACGATTAAAAAAGGGGAGATTCACGCTGTGATGGGGCCCAACGGATCGGGTAAAAGCACAATGGCTAAAATCCTGTCAGGTCATCCTTCCTATGAAGCTATGGGTGGAGAGATTTTGTTTGACGGAGAAAACCTTTTAGAGATGGACGCAGAACAGCGATCCTTGGCCGGAATTTTTATGGGGTTTCAATATCCGGTAGAAGTGCCGGGTGTGAACAACGCCGAGTTTTTGCGTATGGCTCATAACGCCCGAAGGGTCAAAGCCGGTGAGGAAGAAATCGACCCACTGGATTTCGATGACCTGCTTTCTGAAAAAATGAAAACGCTGGGAATGGAAAAAAAGTACAAGGAAAGAAACCTCAATGATGGTTTTTCCGGCGGAGAGAAAAAGAAAAACGAAATATTGCAGATGGCGATTCTCGAACCCAAACTTTCTATCCTCGATGAAACCGATTCCGGGCTCGATATCGATGCTCTCAGAGTTGTGTCAGAAGGGGTGAACAAATTGCGCAACGAGAATAACGCGCTCATTCTCATCACGCATTACCAGCGGTTGCTGGATTATATTAAACCTGACTATGTACATGTTCTCAGCGATGGGAAAATCGTCAAGTCAGGAGATAAGTCACTGGCGCTTGAACTCGAATCCCAGGGATATGACTGGGTAACTACTGCGAATTGAGGAGAGGTATGTCAGATACACTCGTTGAATCCAGTGCGGAGTCTGCGTTTCTGGATTTGCATAAAAAATTAATAGAACAAGGAAGTCCTGCTTTGGCAGAGCTTCAGCAAGCTGCGTTGAACCGCTTTGAGTTGCTGGGGTTCCCTCACTCAAAGCATGAGATGTACACCTACTTGAATACAAAGGAACTGGTGGAAACGGCTTTTGGTCTTTCCGATGGTTCTAAAAAGGTCTCTGAAGATTTTGTTGCGGGCCATATTTATCCCGGCTGTGAGAGTCAGTGTCTGGTTTTTGTCGATGGGATTCTAAACCGTAACTTGTCACGGCTTGAAGGAGTTAGCGCTAATCTGGTGCCACTATCTGAAGCCGTTTCGGATCAGGAACTGAAAAAATATTTACTGGAAACAATAGAGGATGAAAATGATGTTTTCGCCGCTCTCAGCACTGCCTTTTGTGGTGAAGGGCTGGTCTTTAAGGTTGGCGACAACACTCAAATTTCTGGGCCGGTTCAAGTCTTGTTTGTTTCTACGGGTGGAAGCCCGGTTATGCATGCTCCGAGAATAGTTTGGCAGTTGGGCAAACTGTCGGAAGTCAAAGTGATCGAAAAATTCGTCGGTGTCGAAGGCGGTTATTTCATCAACGCGGTTCAGGATTGGCTGCTGGCGGAAGGCGCAGGAGTTGCCTTTACACAAGTTCAGGCAGACGTTTCTGATTCCTGGCACTTTTCCAAAACCCGTGTCCACTTGCATCGGAATTCAAGATTCCATTCATCAAATGCTTCTTTCGGAACCCAGTTGGCCCGACATCATTATGATGTTCGACTCAAGGAAGAAGGCTCTGAACTGAGGTTGAACGGTGTCAGTGTGCTCGATGACAAGGAGCAGGTGCATAATTTTATTCGGATTCATCACGAAGCACCTCAGTGTATCAGCCATCAACATTTTAAAAATATTATCAACGGGCATGCCCGGTCCAGCTTTGATGGAACCGTGATCGTCAACCAAGGCGCACAGCTGACCAGCTCCGACCAGTTGATCAACAACCTCATGCTTTCGAACGATTGCCATGCAGACAACAAACCCAACCTGATGATTTTTGCCGATGATGTCAAATGCACACATGGTGCAACCATCGGGCAGATTGATGAGGAACAATGGTTTTATCTGCAAACGCGCGGTCTTTCTGCCAGGGTGGCAAAAGAGCTTCTCACCCGTAGTTTTGCTAAAAGTATTATTGAAACCATCGAGTTCCCTGAAGTGGTGAAAGACTTGAATGGTACTCTTCTTAAGAAACTGGAGGTCCGTAATGACTGAGTCCCATACAAGTGTTGCGGATAATGTTTTGGATGTAGAAAAGATTCGCAAGGATTTCCCCATCCTCTCCCAGACGGTTCGAGATAATAAACCCTTGATCTATTTGGATAACGCCGCAACGACCCATAAACCGCTTTCGGTTATAGAACGAGTCCGCAGTTTTGATGCGGAACAATATGGCACTGTCCGGCGCGGGGCGTATAGCTTGAGCGAGAAAGCCACCCAACTTTATGAAGAGTCGCGCCAGAAGGTGGCCGATTTCATGGGAGCCGAAAAAAAGGGCGAAATCGTTTTCACCAGCGGGACGACTCAGGCGATCAATCTGGTGGCCCATAGTTTTGGTAAACGATTTATCAATGCTGGCGATGAAATTATTATTTCTAATATTGAACATCACGCCAATACGGTTCCGTGGCAGGTGCTTTGCGAAGAGCGTGGAGCTAAACTCAAAGTCATTCCGGTTAGTGATGATGGCGAACTGATAATGGAAGAATACGAAAAGCTGCTTTCTTCCAAAACCCGACTGGTTGCCGTCAATCATGTTTCCAACGCCTTGGGAACCATCAACCCGGTAAAGGAAATCACCGCCAAGGCCCATGCCGTGGGTGCAAAGGTGTTGATAGACGGTGCGCAAAGTTCAGCGCATATGAATGTGGATGTGCAGGATATTGACTGTGACTTTTATACATTTTCCGGCCACAAGATGTATGCG
>JAJDBH010000068.1 GCA_029261455.1 Nitrospinaceae bacterium | reverse complement strand
TTTCATTCTATATCGACTATGAACGCATGGGGCGGGATATAGAATTAAGCGGTGATGTGTTCACCATAGAAACAGGATACGAGGAGGTTCATATCTTTTGGTCATATTGATAAAATCGGCGCTGCCGGAGTTCCCGGCAGCGCCAATGGTAATTAATTGCAACGTAATTGTTTTGGAATCAGAGGGTTTCTAGAGGAGGTCTGTGGTAATAAATTTTCGGATTATTTAACCCTCTTCTTAATCAAAAATAGAGGAATTTCACTGCCATCCCTCAAGAGTTGAGACATTTTGCTGTCATATCTGGTTGGGTCAGATAGCAGTACCCAATTTAGGCTGTGTTTTGAAAAAACTGTCCACCCAGAAGGAAGCCACCATATCGCCAGAAATAGGGAGATGGCAGTTCCGATGATCCCGACCAGTACCTGTCCAATAAAAAACTCCTTGAGCAGTGTTATGAGGCCCCATGAGCAGGCTGATATAATGACTAATGCCATGACAACCTCGAAAATGCTCTCTAAAAATTTGAGAGGTTTATCAGCGATCAGCTTTTCAAGAAAAAGACTCTTGCTTTTGCAACGATTAAAAAATTCTTCGGTTGCTTGAGGTGCGAGATCAGAAAGTTCTGTGTCTATGGATTCAAGCAACAAATGAATGCTATTGTTTTCAATGCAGTACAGTGGCTTATCATACGGAGTAGATGTATTGGGAATTGAGGAGAATTTTAGAGAAGAGTACGAATTTGTGTTTTTGATATACCCAGAAAATGGCGAGTAAACTGTGAGCTCAAAGTCATCCCTATTTAGATTATAGAATTTGCCTTTTTTGATGCGCTGCAGTGGCGGGATGAGCCCACTGATTTTAAATAGCGGGTCGCCTTTTTTGACGTAGCTGTCGGATTGCGCAAGCCAAATGATATGTTTAGTAAATGAACCATCAGGTATTTCGTACGGTTCCCAATAATTCATATTTGGCCACTGACTTAACGAATAACCGATCAACTGCGCCCCGATGTCCGAGAGACTAATGTCATATAAGTGGCGGGTTTGTTGACTGGATAGATGATCGGGATGGGTTGTGTATTTTCCGATAAACCATCGATCCTCAAAGTAGTTTATACGGCGCACAAATGCTGGATCGCATCCGGCAATGAGGACGAGTCCCATACCGGGATAGATAGGAGAACCCTTGTCGTCGATACGTCCGAAGAAGCGACCGATCTCGTCTGGTGTGATGAGAGGACGCTTGTGAACGCTTTCGTTCTGCCCCTTGCTCTCTGAGGTGTTAAAACCCCTGGTTTCAGAAGCACTGCTACCTTTTGTCTCTGACGTGCCCTCCGAGCTTCCGCTGGAACCACCTTTGGACCTGCTGGCTCCTTCACTGGTTCCCCAGTTTTCAGATGTACCAGTCTGGCGATTACCCGTCAGGGCGCGGAAGATGGCAGCAGTGTCACGGATTCCAAAGGCCCACGCCTTTGAGTTGGTCGAGCGACCATATCCAGACTGGTACCCTCTACTTATTCCTTTATTCCAGTTTTCACCGGTGTTGGTTGAGCGAGAGATGCCCGTGTTTGTTGACTCCCCTTCGGTAGCCGACAAGCTTTCTCCGATGGAGTGGCTGCTGGTCCGTGTGGTGCGGACGATTTCCGTGTCACCGAGGAACTTGGAAATGTAATCACGTGTGAAGTGATCCTCAATACCATAGAAGAGTTTGAGGCCAGAGTTTGAAAGAAAGGTCTCCCAGTTGTCTTCGTAGGTTGCCTTGAGCTGCTCGAGGCTCTGGAGTACGAACATGAGCTTTACGCCATATCCAGCGATCTGAGCGACCGCGTTTTCGATGACTTCCATACGCTTGAGTCCTGCGAACTCATCTAGGCACATTAAGACAGAGTGTCCGGTAGCGGGTTTACCTTTGGTGGTTTCCATGGAAGCTATCAAAAGAGTCAAAATCATACGAAGCCACCGGAAGTGTTCACCCATGTAACGCTGTGGAAGTGATAGGTAGAGACTGACACCTTTCGGGGCTTTCTTGAGGTCGCTTAGCTTGAAACTGGAGTTTTTAACGCACGCTGTCATTGCGGGGCTGTCTAAGAACTCCGTGTTGCGCGCTGCGATCTGGAACACGCTCTCAAATTGCCTTGGTGAACGTTCTAACATACCGAGGATGGTCTCGCCGTATCCGGCAAGAGTGCCAGAAAAGGCTTTATTCTTAGTGATGCGAAACCAAAGGTATTTGACGGGCGGAGGAAGCTCCTCTTCGCCATCTTCCTTCAACTGATCAACCGCCTCCTGATCACCGCGAAGGATCAAGTCCCGAATGGTGAGCATATTTCTACGGTTTTTAAATTCTGGTGAAGTGAGGACGTGAAGAATTAAGGTTTTTACAAGAATACGCGCGCTCTGTTCCCAGAATGGATCATTACTCTTTGGGTTCTGGATGACAATCGCATCGGCGAGGTGGCCTGCATCGTCGAGACATCCGGAGCTTTCAGGATCAAGAGCGTCCAGTGGATTGAAGGAGGCCCTCATTTCCTCCGGAACATGAGCAACCTTGAAAGGATCAAGTACGTAGACAGTTTGACCAAGACCATCACAGTCATCTGAGCCCGGGCCACGCCGAACGGCAGTGACAGTTGCGTTTTCGCCCTTGGGATCAACTACGATAAGTGAACCCGGCCATTGACACAGATTTGGAATGATAGTGCTTGTGCCCTTACCGGACCGTGATCCGCTAACAAGGCAGATATGTCGGTCATCAACGTATCCGAGAGTCTGGTCTTCCGTAACCGAACGTCCGATCCAGAATTTTTCAGATTCGAACGGGTTTGACTCCGCAAACTCAACAGGATTGGCCCACTGAGCAGTTCCAAGACGATCAGGTTGCATAAAATAAGACCTTATTATCTATTAAAATGGTTAAAGACACTCAATAAAAGCCATCCGAACAACCTCTAATTGCTCGCCGGTACTTTTAAAGTGAGCGGTTTAAAACTTGGGGATTTGAATTGCAGAGGGATATAATCTGTTATGATAAGTTCTTTTTTTATACTGGTGTATACAGAGCACTACGACCTTAGCCGTAGGTATTTATTCCCAAGCCGACCCTATTCTAAAGGGCTTAAAGATATTTATCATCTCTTTTTCACGCAATATCCGGATTAGCGGTACATTTTTTCTATTTCTTCCCAGCCCCCTATATGGCGGGGGGGGACACATACACAAAAAAACAAGTTAGGAAATTCAACCGGAGATTCCCATGGACAGAAAAACGATGTCTGAGAAGAACGATCGTCTCGAAGAGTTGCGCGCTCAACAGAACGTGGCTGAGGAATATGGAATCGACCATGCTACTCAGAGCGAACAGGAAAAGGCAACCAAAGCTTCTGCGGAAAAAGCCAATGTGAAGGCGGAGTTCGATCGTGCTGCTAACGGGCAGCAAATGGAGCAGGAGCAGGAACCGGAACAACAAGACTCACAGCAGGTGAAGGAGACAGGGCAGAAGCCTCGACCGATACCCCCTTCAGGACTTGACCGCGCTGGTGCGCAAAATACGCACCATGCGAGTATGGCCCGGGACGATCAAGCAGCAAAAGCTGCGACCTACAAGCAAGACTTCGAGGATTTCAAGCAGCGTGAGGAGCAAACTGGACAGCAGGAACACGATCATGATACAAATAATAATGAAAATGATCACGATTAATATCCAAGGCGGTGATAGTGCCCATTATGCACGAGTTACTTCATCTGAAACAAGAATGGTAGGTTTTCCAGATGGGGTCCACCGATTAATAACTACGACCGTTGGGACTTGGGAAAACTTCGATTTTCTATCGCGTAAGTATTCCTTCACGGAAAAGGAGTTTTCAGGAGTAATTTTGCGCCGTTCTCGCCAATTTATCAGAGAGTATGGTGGTGATCTAGAGAGCGAGATTCGTAGTGGTTGGACACTGGCTGTGCTTGTATTTATGCAGGGATATTACGAAGATTGTCATCCAACCGCCAATGTTTAGTTGATGCTGGATTGCTCATTGTTCATGGATAAAATCTAATCCCCTTCAATGACCACTCAATGACCACTTAAACAGATTTTACGACACCCTCTATAGGTACATGACATTGATAAAATTATGCTTGTAGACCTCGCAAATAATTTTGATGACATTTGGTATTCGGACCTTGATGATATCGATATTTTTGATGAATCACCAACATGGGTATTATCCATAGCTCACTATGGAAGAGTTAAAATTTTAAAGATGTAATATGCCCCGCACCACACGACCCAGATACACCTTTAACTTCTTCAACGATTTTTCTTGTACTCTTCATCTGACGGGCATGGCGGTAACGGTTCTGCATGAACAACGCGCGCTTCGCAAATGACGATAACTCTGACGAAGCTCCACGCCACAGACGCTTGCCTCCTTAACCAACGTCTGGTTAAAGTTCGTGATCAAAGTCGATATCTAAACTGCCAAGATCGGTATCGCTATCATGATCTTTATCTTTATCGCGGGATTTACTGCGTTCACTAACAAGGTCTTTGTCTTTCTCATAAGATTTAAGTTGTGATAAATCACGGATCAATTCTGTGCGCTCATTTTCCTGCTTTTCGTGCATAAGATTGAACTGTGCTTGTAAATTTTGTCGCTCGGCAAGCTGTTTATTGATTAGTTCTTCCTGCTCTTTCTGATCACGAACATTGGCCTGATATGTTTCCCGTTCGTTGGCCTTGCGGGTTTTCCAATAGCGACCATTTAGCTTGTCCATGAAGCCTTTAAAGCCTTTGCGAATGCGGGTCATGCGTTCTTGTTCTTCTGCACTCCAGCGCTCTTTTTGAAAAACATCCAATTGCGTTCGAACATTTCTATGCTCGGCAATCATTTCATTTTTAGCGCGGAGCAGCAGTTGTGCATCGTTCTTGTGCTGTAGTGTTAGCTCGTCACTATAACGGGTGAACAGCCCTGAGAGCTGGTTACTGATTTTGTCCTTAGCATCAGAAACAGACGGCAGGTTTTCAGTTTTACCAAGCTTTACTTCCAGAGATTTTTTCTTTTGACCGAGCTGTCTGGATAGAGAATAAATCTCTCCATGAAAATCGACAGCAACATAACCGCGCTTGTCACCCCGCGCCAAAATATATCCACTTTCGTGCAAAGAGTTCTCAAAGCTCTTTTTACTATCCGAGACAACCCAACATTCTTGCAACTCGCGCTTGATATCAGTTGGCCTTCGACCAATACGCGCCGCTTGCTGCCATTCAGCGCGTGTGTAGTTGAGCGGGTTCTTTTTACTCTTGTCTTTAAAGCCTTCTGGTAATTTCCAACCATGTTCCAGATAGAGGGATTTGGAAATATCATTCAACTTGCGCTTTGGAAATGCAATATTGATCGCCTTCATTTCTTCGGCGTTAATGCGGCTCCATACCGCGTGAGCATGGCGACGGCCTTCCTTCTCATGGAATACGATGACGCGAGGCTGATCTTCAAGGCCAAGCTTCTTTTCTATCCGATCCAAAGTTTCCTCAAAAGTCTGGATCGAGACTTTTTTATCCATTGGTGGGTTGAGGCTCAGGGAGTACATGAATTGCCTGCACTTCGTTCCCTTGGACAGAGCATGAGCCTCATTGAGTGCGCCCAGAACATCATCCGCCATGAAGCCGCTAACTTCATAGACATTCACATGTTCATTCGCCTCAGCATTGAGTAAATGAAGTGCCATCTGTCGGCCACCACCGCGTTGATTACCCTTGAGGATCATTATTTTCATCCTCATCTGTACTTTGAGGCTTGATGCCCATTCCTTTTATGAGGGTTTCTCGCATCCATTTAATAGCGGCTACGGACTCATTCAGAGCGTTGACAATTTCTCCAGTTACAGGCAGAGAACCCGAATTTGCTGCTTTAGCAAGTTGGTTTATATTGCTGGCAATACGGGATTTCCCCAATGCTCCCAAGAGCTTGGCAAGCTGCTTGTGATCTTTGCTAGCCGTTTCACCGCGAGTACGTTTTTTGGGCATTTCTGGCATATCTTCTTTGAAAATAAGCCATCTTATATATGCAGCTAATGGCCTACCTGCGGCTGCAACCTCAAGGGATTTACGCTCGTCTCTGGTAAAACGC
>JAJDBH010000067.1 GCA_029261455.1 Nitrospinaceae bacterium | reverse complement strand
GGGGAATTATCATTGGCGTCGCGGTGAAGAGAAGCACATGCTCAATCCGAATGCGATTGGACTATTGCAACACTCAACGCGCTCAAATGATTATGCGATATTTAAAAAATTCTCCAATCATGCAGATAATGAAAGCACTCGTCAATGTACCTTACGCGGGTTGTTCAAATTCAGAAAAACTCAATCCATTTCTATTGATGAAGTTGAGTCGATTGAAGAAATCACTAAACGATTTTGTACTGGAGCCATGTCCATCGGTTCTATATCTCGTGAAGCTCATGAGACGCTGGCGATTGCTATGAACCGGCTGGGTGGCAGAAGCAACACGGGGGAAGGCGGAGAGGACAGCGTTCGCAATACACCTGATGAAAACGGGGATTCCCGTCGTAGCAAAATCAAGCAGGTGGCTTCAGGGCGTTTTGGTGTGAACAGTTATTATTTGTCCAGTGCAGATGAAATGCAGATCAAGATTTCACAGGGAGCCAAGCCCGGTGAAGGAGGGCAGTTGCCGGGACATAAAGTCAGTGAATACATCGCTAAAATTCGACACTCTACTCCGGGAGTGGGTTTGATCTCACCCCCTCCGCATCATGACATCTATTCCATTGAAGATCTGCAACAGTTGATTTTCGATTTGCACAATGCGAATCCGGATGCCAGGGTCAGTGTCAAGCTGGTTGCCGAAGCAGGCGTGGGAACCATTGCCGCAGGAGTTTCGAAAGCACATGCCGAAGGGGTGTTGATTGCCGGGCATGATGGCGGGACCGGGGCTTCACCGCAAACTTCCATTAAACATGCTGGACTTCCCTGGGAGTTGGGTCTATCCGAAACTCAGCAGATTCTTGTGCTCAACGATTTACGAGGACGGATTCGTGTCCAGGTAGATGGTCAGCTTAAAACTGGTCGTGATGTTGTGATAGGGGGAATATTGGGAGCTGATGAATTTGGTTTTTCGACCACGACACTGGTCACGATGGGATGCATCATGATGCGCAAATGCCATCTCAACACCTGCTCCGTAGGAGTGGCAACTCAAGACCCTGAACTTCGCAAGAAGTTCACAGGTAAGGCTGACTATGTGGTCAACTTTTTTACGTTCATAGCTCGAGAAGTTCGGGAGATCATGGCTGAGTTGGGTATACGTAAATTTGATGACTTGATCGGTCGTGTTGATCTTATTGAGGCAAGTTATGCTACCGAGCATTGGAAGGCGCATGGAGTTGATGTCAGCCGAATTCTGCACAAACCGGATGTGGATAGTAAAGTCGCAATACGCAATGTCTGTACGCAGGACTTAAGTGGAGATATGGATAATGCTCTGGACCATCGACTGATCACAATGTGTGAACCTGCACTGGAGAACAAAGAGAAAGTGCAAGGCGATATCGCCATTGTCAACACGGATCGTGCCACAGGTGCCATGCTCAGTTATCGAATTTCAAAAAAGTATGGTGAAGAGGGTCTTCCTGATGAAACCATTCGTATAAACTTTAAAGGTTCTGCAGGACAGAGCTTTGGTGCATTTCTGGCTCCCGGCGTGACGTTCAATCTGGCGGGTGATGCCAATGACTACGTTGGAAAAGGATTGTCAGGAGGGAAGATTTATATTTATCCTCCAAAAGAGTCGACTCTGGTTCCCGAAGAAAATATTTTGATTGGCAATACCGTTCTCTACGGCGCAGTTTCCGGTAAAGCTTTTTTTCGAGGCATAGGTGGGGAACGCTTTGCAGTGCGCAATAGTGGAGCTCATACTGTGGTTGAAGGAGTGGGAGATCATGGTTGCGAATACATGACCGGAGGAACGGTGGTGGTTCTCGGTGAAACAGGACGAAACTTCGCCGCTGGAATGAGTGGTGGTTTGGCGTATGTTCTTGATCGGGATAACAGTTTCCCCATTCACTGCAACCAAAGTGCAGTTGATCTGGTTGCTGTTGATGAGCCCGAAGATGTTGAGCATTTGAAGTCATTGATTGAAGAACATTTTCAGAACACACAAAGCGGTGTCGCTAAAAAAATACTGGATGAGTGGGAGGCAACGCTGCCCAAATTCGTCAAAGTTTATCCGCGCGATTACCGTCGGGTTTTGGAAGAACGTAAAAAACAAAATGAAATGCTGGTTGCCTAACTGACTAGCGTTGTTAGCTTAAAAAATGATTGCTAATTATCTGCGGAGGTTCTCCGCCAGAAAGAATATAGAGAGGCTTAAATGGGTGCGATAAAAGGATTCATGGAATACGGTCGGGAGACTCCGACAGGCCGACCGGTTGAGGAAAGGCTCAAGGATCAGAAGGAGTGCTACATTCCTTTTCCTGAAGAAAAGTATAAGGAACAAGGAGCCCGTTGCATGGACTGTGGTGTTCCGTTTTGCCAGAGTGAAGCGGGTTGTCCTCTGGGAAACCTGATTCCTGATTGGAACGATATGGTCTATCGAGGGCGATACCGGGAAGCGGTGGAGCTATTGCAGAAGACCAATAACTTTCCTGAGTTCACGGGACGAGTTTGCCCGGCTCCTTGTGAGGGGGCTTGTGTGCTCGGTATCTCTGAGCCGGCAGTGACGATTTGTAAAATTGAAGAGATGATTGCGGAGGTAGGATTCGAGAAAGGATTCATTAAACCTGTCAAACCAGAGTCGCGTACGGGAAAAAAAATAGCGGTCGTAGGGTCGGGTCCAGCCGGTATGGCTTGTGCCGATCAGCTCAATTCCGTGGGCCATGAGGTTACAGTTTTTGAAAAGGAAGATCGTGTAGGTGGACTACTGATGTATGGCATCCCTCATTTTAAATTGGATAAGGAAGTTGTCAAACGACGAATAAAACTGATGGAAGAGTCGGGAGTGATTTTTAAAACTGGAGTCAATGTCGGAGTTAATAAGTCTGCCAACGAATTGAAAAGTGAATTTGATTCTGTAGTGCTTTGTGGTGGTTCTCAGAAGCCGCGTGATATTCCTGTCGAAGGTCGGGAGCTCGATGGTGTTCACTTTGCGATGGATTTTCTCCCACAGCAGAATAAACGTAATGAGGGCGATACGATTCCTGATGAAATATCTATCACTGCCAAAGACAAGAATGTATTGATCATCGGTGGTGGGGATACAGGTTCGGATTGTCTGGGGACTTCACTCCGGCAGGGTGCTAAAAATGTTTATCAGTTCGAACTTTTGCCAGAACCGCCTCGAGAGCGGAATGATAGTAACCCGTGGCCGCAATGGCCGAAAGTGTTTCGGGTTTCCTCTTCACATGAGGAGGCTAATGAACGTGAAGGCAAAGATAAGATCACAGAATATTGCGTGTCCACCAAAAAGTTTTCTGGTGAAGGTGGTAAAGTCACCAAAATTCATGGTGTGAAGATTGAGTTTGGCGAACCAGATCCTAAAACGGGCCGTCCGCAGATGAATGAAGTGCCTGGGTCGGAGTTTGAATTAGAGGTCGAATTGGTATTACTGGCTATGGGTTTTGTGCATCCTATTCACGAAGGTATGCTTGTGGAGTTAGGGATGGATTTGGATGGGCGTGGCAATGTGGCCTGTGACGATAATAAAATGACCAGTGTGGATGGAGTTTATGTCGCCGGAGATATGACCCGAGGGCAGTCACTGGTGGTCTGGGCCATTGCTGAAGGCCGCGAAGCCGCAAGATCTGTTGACCTTCACCTCATGGGTGAAACTCAACTTCCTCACAGTCAATTCTTAAAGTAATCTTTCTGAACAAGAAAAAAAAGGGGGACTACCCTTGACAAAGCAGTCCCCCTCCGAGGTTAGCCTGCACTTGCAGGCTTGGGGAATCAGGCGGGTTTTTCTTCCTTCATGGGTTCGATCTTGATATCGAGCGTTTTGGTCACACCTTCACGAATTACTTCTACTTTTACAGACTCTCCTGGTTTTATTGATGCGACCTGCTTGGGTAGTGTTTCCATAGAGGCAATTTCTACGCCATCAAACCGGGTGATTACATCTCCCCGCTTCATGCCTCCACGGTCGGCAGGGCCATTGGGAGCGATGTCATTGACCAGAGCACCCTGTGAATTATTGAGCTTGAAAGACTCTTGCAGTTCTGGAGTGATCCTTTGAATCATGACTCCAAGCCAGCCGCGTGTGACTTTTCCTTTCTGTTTCAAATCGTCAAGAATATCTTTAGCCATATTGATAGGTAGGGCAAAACCAATGCCCACGTTTCCACCACTGCCGGAATAGATAGCTGTATTGATGCCTATGACATTGCCATCCATGCTTAGTAAAGGACCACCGCTGTTTCCAGGATTGATCGAGGCATCCGTCTGGATGAATTCATCATAGGGGCCGGCACCGATATTTCGACCCATTGCACTGACCACGCCAGTGGTCACGGTATGCGATAGACCGAAGGGATTACCGATAGCGACCACCCATTCACCGACCTCCAGCTTTTTAGAGTCACCCATGGTTAGAAATGGGAAAGAGGTTTGTTCCCCATTATCCTGAACAATTTTTATAAGCGCGATATCTGTTTTGGGATCAGACCCAATAAGTTGGGCTTCATATTCTTTTTCATTCTGCAGAGTTACTTTAATAATGTCGGCACCTTCTACGACATGGTTGTTAGTTAAAATATATCCTTCATGGTCAATGATGAAGCCTGTCCCAGTTCCACCTTCTGGAGAGGGGCGGGGTGCTCTTCCTCTCGGTGAAGGAGAAAATTGTCCGAAAGGTCCATTGCCTCTTGGTTGAGAGAATTGCCCGAAGGGTACATTTCCTTTTGCAGGTTGAATTTTTGTTTTTGATGTAACAAACACCACAGCGGGATTTTTATTTTTGGCAATATCCACAATCAGATTGGTGCCGACAGGATTGGCTTTCGTGCTCAGTCCATATGCGGACTCTGTTGTAAAAAATCCTGAGGTTCCCATTCCATATGAAATTGGAAGGACCATCAGAATGAACAGGGCAACTGCTATCGGGAATTTTAATTTTTGCGTCATGATGGAAATCCTCCAACTCAAGTATTTTTTTAATTGATAAGACATTCTGTGTTTATCAATGCTATTGAGATAAGGATAAGGTGTGAACATTAAATGCCAATGAACACGGAATTAAAAATTCTTAATGAGGGTTGCTTAATTTATTAAGGAGGAGGTTAAACCTATTGGGTACAGGTTGCTCGAACAAATATAAAGGAAGTAAAAATTCGAGAGAAAAATATTACATTCTTAATTTTTGGAAAAAACCTTTGAGAGTTTCCTTGACGGGGTTGCCGTCTATTTCCGACAACTCCTTGAAAATCTCTTTCTGCCTCTTGTTCAGTTTTTTAGGTGTTTCCACAATGAAATGGATGATCTGGTCGCCTCTGCCGTGCCCGCGTAATTGTGGGATGCCTGCGCCTGGGATACGATAGCTCTCATTCGTTTGTGCACCGGCGGGGACAGATATGACTTGTGTTTTCCCTTCATCGAGCAGAGGGACCATTATATCTGCACCCAATGCTGCCTGGGAAAATGTCAACATCAGTCGACAATGAATATCGTGACCTTCCCGGTGGAAAGATTCGTGGGCGGCAACATGCATGATGACATATAGGTCCCCAGATGGAACACCCTGTGGGCCGGGCTCTCCTTCACCTCTTAAACGAAGGCGGGAACCATCATCTACGCCTGCTGGAATATTGATGGAAAGTTTTGTGTTTTTAAGGACTCGTCCATCTCCATGACATTCGGAGCAGGGATGGGTAATTGTTTGTCCTGCACCCCGGCAATCGGGGCAGGTCGATTGGACACTGAAAAACCCCTGTGCCCGGACGACTTGACCCGTTCCTCGACAGGTTCGGCAGGCTTGAGGGCTATGGCCGGGCTTGGCTCCAGAACCTCTACAGGTTCCGCAGGAATTATGCTTACTGACTTCCACTTCTTTTTCTGCACCAAAAACAGCTTCCTCAAAGGTGATGGAGATATCAAGGCGCAAGTCAGCTCCAGTTCGCTGTTGACCACCACCTCCGCCAAAGAAGTCACCGAAAACATCTCCAAACTGAGAGAAGATATCTTCGAACCCACTGGGGCCACCGTTCCCCTTTAATCCATCATGGCCGTACTGGTTATAGATTTGTCTTTTTTCTGGATCTTTCAAGATGCCGTAAGCCTCGGAAGCTTCCTTGAACTTATCTTCTGCCTGTTTATCGCCGGGGTTTTTATCGGGATGGTATTTGAGGGCTTGTTGCCGGTAGGCTTTTTTTAGTTCACTGTCACTTGCGCTTTTAGAAACGCCAAGTACTTCGTAGTAATCACGTTGGCTCATGAGTTGTTATTTTCCAGAAAAAAGTAAAAAAATGAGTTTTTTTAAAGTCCGACTGTCATCAGGCATGAGCCTGATTGTCTTTTTTAATTTTTATGTTCCGGCTTATGGGGTTTTAAGGTGAGCCACTTTTACTCTGGCTGCCTTGATCAATTTTTCTTTAAAGATATATCCTGGTTCCAATTCTTCGATGATCATATTATCTCGTTCAGGGTCGCTTGTTTCCTCTGTCATAACGGCTTCGTCAGTTTGAGGATTGAACTTTCTACCCTGCGAATCGATTGTTTCCACTCCATTATTTTTCAATTCGCGCGCATATTGTTTGGAAACCATTTCCACACCTTGGTGCAGTGCTTCAATATCATTGTTTGAACTGGTGGTTTGAAGGGCTCGATTCAAGTTGTCGAGAATGGGAACCAAACGTGCGAAAAGATTGGCCTTGAACTGGTCCAAGCGAACATCATTGTCCTTCTCAAGGCGTTTGCGGAAATCATCGTCTTCTCCGGACTTCTCTTTATAGGCTGCAATATATTCGCGAAGACGTTTGTCTTTTTCTTCCACCTCTTGCTTAAGTTTTTCAACATAGCTAGGTAGACGCTCGTCAATATTGCTGTTGGTTTCGTTGTCGACATCTTCGTCAATGAGAGAAGATCTACGATCTACAATGTTAATGACAGGTTCTTCATTAGATTCAGCTGATGATTTAGATTTCTTTTTTACCATAGGGGTTGTTCGTATTTATTAAGAAATAGATTCGTGCCCCCGAAGAATTCGGGGGCACGCGATTGGGTAATGTTATTTTTTACCGATATCTTCAAACTCGGCATCGACAACATCATCGTCGGACTTACTTTCAGTGTCGCTCTCTGGGCCTGCATCTGCTCCACCTTCAGGTGGAGTTTCGCCTCCTTCTTCCTGGGATTGGGAGTACATGTCTTGGGCCAGTTTGTGAGCAATCTGGTTGATTTTTTCGATTTGCTCTTTCATGGTAGCGACATCACCTTCGAGATGTTTCTTAGCTTCTTCGACGGCTTCTTCAGCTTCCTTGACATCTTCCTCTTTGAGCTTTTCTTTATTCTCTTTCAGGGTTTTTTCCGTGCTGTAAAGAACAGAGTCGAGCTGGTTTTTCACATCAATGGTTTCTCTTCTTTCCTTGTCGGCATCGGCATTAGCTTCAGCGTCTTTAACCATTTGCTCGATCTCGTCCTCTTTCAAACCGGTTGAATCGGTAATGGTGATTTTTTGTTCCTTACCGGTGCCCTTATCCTTAGCGCCTACATGCAAAATGCCATTGGCATCAATGTCAAAAGTCACTTCAACTTGCGGTACGCCACGGGGAGCCGGTGGGATTCCATCGAGATGGAATTTCCCGAGTGACCGGTTATCCTTTGCCATTTCACGCTCACCCTGGATAACATTAATTTCTACCGAAGGCTGGTTGTCCGCTGCAGTTGAAAAGGTTTCAGCCTTGCGGGTTGGTATGGTGGTATTGCGTTCAATAAGTTTTGTGGTAACTCCACCCAGTGTTTCAATTCCGAGAGAAAGTGGGGTGACATCAAGAAGAAGTATGTCTGTCACGTCACCGGAAAGGACACCTGCTTGGACCGCCGCACCCAGTGCAACCACTTCGTCAGGGTTAACGCCGCGATGAGGCTCCTTGCCAAAAAGGGTCTTAACCAGCTCCTGTACTTTCGGAACCCGAGTGGATCCACCGACCAAAATGGCTTCTTGAATCTGATCGGCTTTAAGCCCAGCATCTTTTAAAGCCTGGATACAGGGAGTTTTGGATTTATCCAGTAGATCATCAATCATTCCTTCAAACTTAGATCTAGATATCTTGATATTGAGATGCTTGGGTCCGCCCGCATCTGCTGTGATGAAGGGAAGGTTGATATCTGTTTCATTAGTGGTTGAAAGTTCTATTTTGGCCTTTTCAGCCGCCTCTTTCAGTCTTTGTAGAGCCATATTGTCTTTAGAAAGATCAATGCCTTGCTCCTTCTTAAATTCATCTACCAGCCAGTTGATGACACGTTGATCGAGATTGTCACCACCCAAGTGGGTGTCACCGTTTGTAGCCTTAACTTCAACGACATTGTCACCGACTTCAAGAATTGAAATATCAAAAGTACCGCCACCAAAGTCATAAACTGCAATGGTGTGGTCTTTTTGCTTATCGAGTCCATAAGCCAGTGCAGAAGCAGTGGGCTCATTGATAATGCGCTTAACTTCGAGACCGGCAATTTTCCCGGCATCTTTGGTTGCCTGACGTTGCGCATCATTGAAATATGCGGGGACAGTGATAACGGCTTCCGTAACAGGTTGACCAAGGTATGCCTCTGCAGATTTCTTCAATTTTTGCAGAATCATGGCTGATATTTCAGGTGGAGTGTAAGACTTGTCGCCGGCTTTAATCCGTACTTCACTTTTGGTACCTTGAATGACTTCATAAGGAACCATTTTCATTTCTTCCGACACTTCATTCAGGGACCGGCCCATGAAACGTTTGATGGAGAAAATCGTGTTTTCCGGGTTAGCGATAGCCTGTCTTTTTGCTACCTGCCCAACGAGTATTTCACCCTCTTTGGTAAATGCGACTACAGAAGGAGTGGTTCGACTTCCTTCTTCATTGAGGATAACTTTAGGTTCGCTTCCTTCCATAACGGCAACCACTGAGTTGGTGGTGCCCAAGTCTATGCCTATCATTTTTCCCATGATCTTTGACCCTTTCCTTGTTTTTATAAATATCTGTAAATTTACTAGTTTGAGTAAATGGTGGTTATTCTTTTGCAAATCTGAAAACTAAATAAGACCCCTGAGAGGCGATGTCAAGTTGAGGGGGGGTGTTTTTTGCTTATATTAGCCATATTTTTTTAAGCGGATAAAGGCTATAAGTTCATTGAATTAAATGAGTTATAATGTTTAAATGAATAAATGCATGTAGTAAATAAAATTACCTCATTTTTCTTTCTGGATGCGTTATAATCGAGATTGACACTAATCATAAGGTTTTTGATATGACAGATAATAATAAAGGTGATGGCAGGGAGTTCACCCGGGTTCCCATTAAAGTTTGGGTAGAAGTGCGCACAGACGATGCTGTGATAAAAACTCACGAGACTCATGACTTGAGTATGGTGGGAATATCACTCCAGCACGCAGGGAAGACCCTACCTGTGGGAGTTTTGTGTGATGTTTCGGTATTTTTAGAAGGTGTGGAGCCTGCTATCCATGTTGATATGAAGGGAAAGGTTGGGCGGGTTACCGATAAAGACCTGTGTATTGAATTTTCAGAAGTAGAACTTGAAAGTTATGAGCATCTGCAAAACTTGGTCCGATACAATTCAAAAGATATCGATACCGTTGATAAGGAAATCGATGAGCATGCTGGCCTGAAGAGAAAAGAATAAGTTTTTTTGATTCGATGAGATTAAGCACTCTTAAACTCTGCTGTTAGAGAGTTATTTTTAGCAGAGTTCCCCCAATTCTATTCCGCCCTAAACACCTTTTCTGGAACGTCTCAGCTCCAATATATTTTTACTAAAAACTGCATTGTTGTTTTAAATTAGTAGTCAGGTTTTTTCTACTTGCTCATATAGAGATAAAGCGAAGGATTTCCCTTGGCATTCGAATTGGCAATGGGTCACCATTTCTGTGGAAGGAAAAAACTGCTCTTGTCCTTCCAGTCCTAGAAGGGGCACAGAAAGCTTGCTGGGTTGCGGTAAGAGTGCCTTGATGTTTCCTCCTATCATGTTGATCAGCTCACCCACAGCGTCCTTCTTATCTTCAGTAGTGGTTTTTTCTGGATCGAGGGAAAATAAGGTTTCTGTTAACGTGTTGACCAGAGATGAGGGAAGCGAAAGTAAGAGGGCACCATTCCATTTTCCTGATATTTGAACGCTTCCGGTAAATGTGTCTGATAGGGAGGCTTCATATTGGCCGGGTAGGGGTTGAACCTCAATGCCCAGTAATGTTGAGCAGACTAACTGTGTGTATTGCTGAATTTCTTTTTCGAGAAACTGCACAGAGAAATTGCCTGAAGACGTTAAGCGAGAATGTGAACGGGTTAGCAGGGTTTTGACAGTCCTGCGTAGTTGCGTTGCAGGTAAATCCTTTAAATTTATCTGGATTTAATTAGCACTTACTTTTTTTAAAATTGAGACATTGAATTTATATCCCCAGCATTTGAACGTGACTTTAGTCGTCAATTCGCTACCCGGTATTTTTAATCCGTACTCAGTCATGGTCACAGCTGGGAGGGAAAGGTAACAAGGCTCTGGTAATAGAGACTTTAGATTGCCTCCTGTCATATTAGTCAGTTCTCCCAGAGCATCCTGAATAAGGTCTGAGCTTAGCTCGTCCTCAGTCAAATTAAACATAATGGATGCAACTTTTTTGGCCAATTCAGAGGGGCAATCAAGTGCTACTGCGCCTTCCCATTCCCCGGAAATATGAACACACCCCGCTAGGATGTTTTCTCCTTCAGAAGGGCAGTAATCTTCCTCTGTTTTTTTTACATCCAGGTCAAGTATGTTTTTCCAAATGCTTTCCGTATACTGGCAAATTTCGGTTTCATATAATTGCATGGCGTTTATCCCTGTTTTAAACGATAACAACCGGATTGCTTGAAAGGCATTCTTTCAAAATTTTCATCCAAGTTGAGTGTGGTTTCAGCCGCTCCCAGAAACAGATAACCATCGGGTCTGAGGAGTTTGCGTACTCGGCCCAGGATATCCTTCTTCATTTCAACATCAAAATAGATGAGAACATTACGCATCATGACCAGGTCCAGCTGTGGCATGACCGGCCACCTCTCGGAGAGGTTGATGATGCGGAATTGAATCATTTTGCGTAGTTCTTCCTTGACCTGCCATTCTGTTCCAATTCGTTCAAAATACTTGACCATAAGGGGTGCGGGAAGACCACGGTTGATTTCTAATTGACTGTAAATACCACTTTTGCACCGGTTGAGCATTTGATTGGAGAGGTCACTGGCGGAAAAGTTAACTTTCCATGTATTGAGTAGTGGGAACTCATTTTTTAGCAGCATGACTAGCGAATAAGGCTCTTGGCCGCTGGAGCTTGCACCGCACCAAATATTTAATTCCCTTTTTGTCTTGCGCTTTTCGACCAGCTCCGGGAGTATTTCTTTTTTTAATGTTTCAAAGGGATGGATATCTCTATAAAAGGAAGTCTCATTAGTGGTCATCGCCTCAATGACATCGCTTTTAAGTGGACCCCTGGGTTGCTGCTTTATTTTCTTTACAAGGTTCTCGATAGACTCTAACTTTTCCTGATGAACCAAAGGCATAATTCGGGATTCGACTAAATATTCTTTGCCTTTTTCCAAGACAATTGCACATTCTTCTCTGACAATTTTACTAATATAGTCAAAGTCTGCGGGGTTAACGGCCATTGTTGTCCTTAATTTCCAGAGTTATCATTTGAAGAAGTGAGCCGGTTTAGCCAACATCAATGCCCATTAATGTTAACTTCTCTACAATCATATCTTTAGTGAATGGCTTCATGACATATTCATTAGCTCCAGCCTCCAATGCTTTTATCACATTTGCCATTTCAGTTTCAGTTGTGACCATCATTAGCTTCATATCTTTATATTGGTCATCTTTCCTGACTTCACACACAAACTCATAACCATTCATTTCAGGCATATTCCAGTCCACCAAAGCCAGATCAACAGGGCCGGATTCTTTGAGTTTTTCAAGGGCTTCCAGACCATGGCCCGCCTCAATGATCTCAAATTTCAAGGCTTTAAGAATTTGTCCCAGAATTAATCTGATAGCTCTGGAGTCATCAATTACCAGTGCGCGCACAAAAATCTCCTTTTATACAAGAGGTGAAAACCACCCAAATTTTACAGGGTAAATAATAAAACTAACCACTAATAGGTATTTAAATAGAGTAATGGATTATCTGGTCCTGTCAATGCTAAAAAGATTGTTTTTCGACTATATTCTAGTTGCTTGAATGAAAATTAAGCAAAAAAAAGTCCGCTTGAGTCAAGCGGACTTTTTGAAGCTATAAAGCTATTTAGTTCGATACCACTCCTATTCTGCGTTTTCGTCCAGACCTTGCTCCAGTTCACCCATAAACAGAGTGGTCTCTTGCTTCGATGGATTTAACTCAGCTTTTTTTCTAGCAGCGATTTCTTCGAGTTCTTCTTTTCCATCCTTTGTTAAGCCCCAAGGTTCTACACCATCTTTTTTAGCTTTGCGAACTGCTTCCGTCACCTTTATTAGCTTGCTACCATCCAAATCTCTTAAAGAGATAAGGGCATCTTCATGACCATCGTAAGCACAAAATGCCATCGTGTAGCAGTTAGTGTTTGCACGGATCATTTTTAGCGTTATGTTAGCAAAATGACAGTGAATTCCGATCAAGATACAGGACTCGATCTTATTATGGTTAATCGTTAAATTAGGGTGGCAAGGATTTATTACTGTTTCTGGATCAATCTTGGGATAAATAGGGCGGTAATCGGGCATAGTGATTACGTTCATGCCGGGAACCTCTTTTACCAAGTCCATTGCCAAGTCTGCTTTATGATCAGTTTCTTCATTCCATCCCCAAACAATCATTGGCCCGGGAAAAAGAGTTGGGTTACGTCTAGTTAATATCTCATGAGCAGCTTTTTCAATGGCTTTATCCGTTGGAACGTGTTCGCCTTCAACTAAATCCATTCCCGTACCTTGTTCAGGTTGGAAAATGCCCAATGCAGCAGCAGAAGGGGGAAGTAAACCAATAGGACCTAACTCTAGTTTGGGCATCTAAACAAACCTCCAATAAATATTTTGCAAATTAAAACCGAGGCCCTTAATAGGGTCCGGTATAAATTATTAGATAAAAGCCGAAAGCCCTTTTAAAATGAGCTAGCCGCTTTGTTAGCTTGGGGGCAAGCCCCTCTAAGAAACGGTCATACTATTATTAAAGAGGGGGGATTGTCAATAAGATTCATGCCCAGAAGAAGAGGCAAGGGGCATCTTTCTGCATCAAAATTCGTTGTTACTGGTTAAAGGTCTTTATCTTCCCATTTAAAGGGAGACTCCTGCCAGGACTGGAGTGTCTCTATATCATTTGAAGAGATATTCTGGGTGGATTGAGCCACTTTCAACAGTTCGGAAAAAACCAGGATGGAGTGGATTTGGCAGGAGACACTTTTAAACTTCTCTAAGGCCCCGGGAAAGCCATAACTGAAAATACTGAAACAATGGTCAACGATGCCACCGGCTTCTCGAACGGCTGTCACAGCATTGATTGCGCTTCCCCCTGTTGAAACAAGGTCTTCTATGACTAATACCTGCTGATTTTTCTTAAGAATCCCTTCAATTTTATTTCCCATGCCGTGGGACTTGGCTGTAGATCGGACATAAATCAAAGGAACTTGAAGCAGGTCTGCCAAGGTGGTTGCATGAGGAATCCCGGCAGTAGCGGTGCCAGCTATGACTTCCACTTCAGCGGCACATTTTTTTAATAGATCTTTAAAACCTTCAGCAATCAGGGCACGATTTTGAGCGTTTCCCAGAAGCAGGCGATTGTCGTTATAGATAGGCATTTTATAACCGGATGCCCATGTGAAAGGTTGTTGGGCATTGATCCTTATAGCACCTATCTCTAATGCCACTTGGGCGATGTTCTCTGCAATAGTCAATTTATCGACTCAAATTTACGGTGGAATAAACGTTTACTAATATCGGCTTCCCCTCTCTGCACGGTGCCAAGGCCTCTTAGCGTGATTCCCAGAAGAAATTTTGTTTCTCTTTGATTGGCTCCATTTCCTGCTATTGATACAAGACTTTCCCTCTCAATGAGATCGAGGTTAAATCCCCAACACTTGCAGGGATTATCGTACAGCAAACTTAAATGATTTTCCGGAAATTTATCGGCACTTTCGTTATAGCGGGTTGTAGCCTTTAGATTCCAACCTTCATTAATAGCCCAGTCTATACCACTTATGATAAAGGTCTCCTGATCTTTAGCCCACCGTCTGTCAAAAAAAACATAAAGGGAGTCGACAGGTTTGAGCCCCAACTCTAGGTTAAATGTTTTGAGTGCAGTGGTATGGACATCAAAAGTGGAGTCGAAATTGAACTTCAAATTATCATGCAATCGACTGTCCAAATCAAAACGAAGGTCAGAAAATGGCCGCTTGTTTTCTGATTCTTCCGACCCGGTTGCTTCAATCAAGTCCATCGTCTGGCTGATATCGAAACGTAGAACTTCACGGGTATTAAATTTGCCCCCGCTTTTACTTTCCTTTTGCAATATTCTTTGAGTTAGCGAATAAGTAACTGAGCTCTGTCTGTTTATAGTATCAATGCTATCGAAAACTTTGATTTTTGCGCGGTCTTCTTCATCTATGTCAGGAGTATAGTTATAGGTGATGCGCGGCTCTAATATATGTTTAACCTTGGGGATATATTTGTTTTTGGTGTCGAAAATTTTTTCAAATCTTGGGCCATCTAAACTGGCACTGACATTGAATGATTCTCTAGTGAAGAAGTCCAAGCGTTTATTATCTGTTTCGTCTAACCCTTTACTGTAGATGGTTTCTCTTAACCCCAAGGAAGGAGTGAAAGCAAGCCAAGGGGCAATCCTTGTTGTGTAAGAGAATTGAGGGTGAAAATCGAAACGTTGTACGGAAAATTTATCATCTACATCAGGGCTTGTATCCAGATCAGTAAGAAACGAGGCAAAGCTGGAATCCTGATTGAAGAAGAAGTTGGTGTCACCTATAGATTGCCTTTGTGTTTTATAAGTTATTTGAGGAAGTTGCGCAAAAGTTTGGTCGCTACCTGTTTGTGAGCTTTCCCGAAATCGAGTCACAATATCAAGAGAGCTACCTTCCCAGCTTTTTGTTATGGTGGCGAAGGAGTCTGTATTGCGTTGGGCTCTCTCGCTAGTGCTATCGCTGAAGTTTCTATTGAACCCTTGTTCTTGCAGATCAAGAACTCCATTGAATTTAAAATCATTAGGCAAAGTTTGTTTGTGCGTGGCTTTTACTTCCCAGAATGTAGAGTTGGTGATCTTGTCATCTATAAAAGAAGCATTAAAAGAGCCTGCAGTGTGTTGATTGGGCGTATATCGGTATTCAATGGTTGGTTTAAAACCACGATTCTCCGAATAGTCCAAGCTAAATGTTGCGTCAGAGTGCTTGTCAATGGCCCAATAATAGGAGTTGTTAAAGACTACACCTTCAACACCGCCACTTCCCCAAGAAGGGATCATGAATCCACTTTTACGTTCCTGATCGATCGGGAGATAGCCTATGGGGATGTATAGGATGGGGATGTCTCTTACTTTGAAAATTCCGTTTTTGAAAAGCACCCGATCACCTCTAACAATGTCCATGGACTCTGCTTCAAAAAGCCAGTCGGGCAGCTTGCCTTCACAAGTTGTGAACTGAGCTTTTTGAGCATAATAATGAGTTTTTGAATATCGGGTAACTTCTTTTCCTTTAACATAATACTTATCACCAAGTCTGCCGCGAACTTTAAACATCCTGCTCTGCTGGTTGTTGATATTAAACCGGATTCTTTTGACTTTGAGACGAGTTCCATCGCCGCGAGTGATGATGACATGCCCAACGGCTTCACCATTCCCTGTCTTATTGTTCACCTTGACTTTATCGGCTTTAATAACTCTGTCATCTAACTCGATAACCACTTTCCCCCATGCCCAGGCAATATTCCGGTCATTATCATGGGTCATGTGGTCGGCAGTTAGAAAAACCCCATTTTCGGCAGGTTGATTGTTCTCGTTTACAGGAGGCTGGGCTATAGGATTGCTGACATTTTGGTCCCAATGGGGGAAGGTCAGTTGTTGAGGCATGACCAAACTTTCATTTGGCTCCAACGGTATTTTATTTCCCCAAAGCCAATCTGCCATGGGCGTTTCTACTTGAGCTTCCAAGTATAATAGTTCTGACGATGATAATGGGGTTCCATCACCCCAGAGCCAACCAAGATCTGAAGTGTCTAAGTTGGTGGTTCTTTTATCAAGCTCAGAAGAACTCAGAGTCTCTTTCTGGTTGGATTCGGAAAGCCGCATTCCCGATTTATTTTTTTCATAGGAATAAGATTCACTCGTTAGAGTGAAGAGTATTCCCAGAATTAAAAAAAATATTTTCATCGTTAAAACATTTTTTGGCTGCGGCAATCAGAAAAATGGAGCCTGTGATACAAACCAGGTCATCCTGATTGGCCATTTGTTTTACAGCTTGCAACGCATCGGAAACAGTTCCGAAAGTTTGAGACGGTTTATTTTGAACTTTTAGTTTTTCGGCCAGCTTTTCCGGAGCTTCTCCTCGGGGAGGATTGACAGATACCAGAAAAAACTGATCCCCCAACTGGCTCAAAATTTTTATAACTTCATCAATTTTTTTATCTTGCATCAGCCCCAAAACAATTAAACAGCGGGAAAATTTAAAGTTTTCACGCAATTCCATCGTCATATTTCTGACGCTGGCCTCGTTGTGGGCGCAATCCAAAACAACTGTAGGGTGAGAGAAAACCTTTTCCAAACGGCCTTCCCAAGAAACCGTTTCGAGTCCTTGTCTCAGGTGATCTTCTTCAATATTGAACCCACGCTTTTTTAATGCTAAACAGGCCGACAAGGCTAACCCTGCGTTATTCCTTTGAAAATGGCCATTTAGAGGCGTAGTCAAGTTGTTTAGAACTCTGGAACCCGATCTATAGCTGAAGAGGTTTTTGTCCTTATTTCCGACCTCAGGAGACACATGAAAATCCACTCCCAGTCTATAAATGTCTGCCTCACATTTGTTGGCCAAACTATTGGCAACTTGAAATAGTCTCTCTTCAGGGATATGAGCAAAAACTGTACCACTTTCCTTTATAATTGAAGCCTTTTCAAAGGTGATTTGCTCTAGGTCTTCCCCAAGGTATTGAGTGTGGTCCCTGGATATGGAGGTGATAATGGATATTTCGGCTTTACATAGATTTGTGGCATCCAGCCGGCCGCCCAGACCGACTTCAATAACATTTATATCGGTATTTTGTTCATGAAAATAAAGAAAGGCTAAAACAGTACCGAACTCAAAAAATGTGATGGGGATTTTCAAGCTTTCCACAGCAGATTTGACTTTGAATACCAAATCTACAGTTTGCTGTTTTTCGATCATTTTGCGATTAATCTGTATGCGTTCGCGAAAATCCAGCAAATGCGGAGAGGTGTAAAGCCCGACCTTATAGCCAGATGCTTTTAAAATAGACTCGGTGATTGCTGCAGTTGACCCCTTTCCATTGGTGCCGCTGATATGTATGGTCGGTATATTTAATTGAGGGTTACCGAAATGCTGAAGAATCTGGGCAGTATTTTCAAGTCCGAGTTTAATGCCGCTTTGTGCAAGACTATAGAGGTAGTTAAGAGCCTCTTGATATTTAGATTCATTCATGAAAATTAATAATTGTTAATGTGGGATAGATGTGTGATTAATCTTTGTAATTGGAGCTCTCTTCTGCAAGGTAAAACTGGTGTTTGCTAAAATATGAAAACTCATGGTCCAAGGGGTATTGAGTGCAACATAAAACTATTAAGTGCTGTGATCTGTGTTGTCCGGGAAATAGTTCTGAGGACATTCATGGTGCAGGGGCATACAGAAAAAAGCTATGAAGTACGATTCTAAGATTTCGATTCCCCTGATCTCATTTTCCTCCGGCCAGGAAAGGTGGGAGCCTGGCACTGAGAAGGGAGAAAAGATTTTTCTTTCCAACAGTTATACCAGAATATCTCCGCCAATGGAACTGCCAGACTTATGTTATGGGGTGCGGATTGAAGGTGTTTGTGACACGCCTTATTTACCCTTAGGTTGCTTGGCAGTTTTTTCGAAAACAGATGGGACTGCGCTGGAAGATATTTATGCTGTTGAGGTGCAGGGGGAGCTTCCGTTTTTAGGGAAATGGATGCAAAAAGAAACTTCAGAGGAAAGAGCCAAGAGTAGGCGAAAAGTGTTTATGGTTCCAACACCCATGCATATTCCTGATAGCCGGATTTCACCTATTGCTCCCTCTCTGCATCATGTATTGCTCTTTAAAGATTTTGCAAATTCGGGTAAGTTGAGGTTGGTCCCTGCCAGTAAAGTCCGTTGGAAACACCGATTGGTGTATGTACAAAAATAATAAACTTGAAGTGATCTGTTTCAGAGAGTGGGCCTAACCTAGGCAGACAGGGGCCATGTCCTTCCAGAACTTGACACCTGCTTGTGTCCAGTCTAATTCTCTGAATGACGCATCAGCGATAGAATGAAACCGCATGATCTTCATGTAATCTAAAAGGTTTGAATTGTCAGCCCAAGCCTGTTGGTCACTGACCGGAATGAAATATTGTTGATCCAAGCGCCATTCCCATGGAGTGGGAGCTAGTGAGAGGTAAACATTTTGAAAAGGAGGCTCGTTGCAATTATCAGAAAGGTGCTGGAAATAGGTTTTTAGTTTATCGCCTTTCAAGATCAAGGAAAACCCCAGATAATGCCCCCACCAGAAAAGGGTTCTATAAGTATACATTTCGGTTTTGGAAAAGTTCTGCGGTATATCCAGAGATAAAAAGGGAAACCCGTTATGATTTTCACCTCTGGCTATTTGCCCTTTTTCTATATTTGTTCCCGGGGGCAATTGAGAAGCACAGGGTAGTAGTTCGACGACCATTGCTTCTTTGAGTTTGGTTAGACGACTTTCAACCTTTTTGAGTATGTCGGGTTTGTTCTGAAACACTTCCACATGACTGATCATTTCCAAGTCTTTAGGACGCCAGTCTTCAGATGCTTCGGGTGGGGTGGGGTCTATAATGCTCATATCTTCAAACAGGCAGATAACAAGGTATTTAACAACAAGGTTGAATAACCTTAATAACTCTTTAAAAGAGTTATTGCCTGATACCTTTGCCTTTACCTTGAGCTATTTCCTCTTTTTGGCGAGCCAGAATATATGAATGGACTTGATCTTCCTGATCATCGCTGAGACCAACTATTTTACAACGGCATACATCCTTGTCGTCAATTTTGAGGACTTCAGTTTTTACGGTAAAGGTTCCTTTTCCTCTAGGCAAAGTGATTTCAAGAGGGTAGGTTGCACCAAGTTTAAACTTTTTATTATCAAAAGAAATACCACCAGCACTAATGTCTACTGCTATGAGATCGGTGCCACCTACCTTGATAATAATGGGATTCTCTTTAGAAGGATAAACCCTGAAAGCCCCTCTGGTTTCAGAAGGATTTTTGAATAGCTTCTTCCCGGTATCTTTAGTTTTCTTTTTCCAGAACAAATTCAACCCTCCTGTTTTTGGCTCTTCCTGGCACCGTGTCATTGGTTGCCAAGGGAAACGTGTCGGCGTAGCCCGTCGCAGTCATGCGCTCAGGTTCTGCACCTTTGTCAAAAAAGTATCTCAGTACAGCTGTAGCCCGAGCGGCAGAAAGTTCCCAGTTAGTCGGAAACCTCTCTGTGGAAATGGACTCGTCATCAGTGTGCCCCTGTATATGTATCTTGTAATCCGGATATTTATTTACAACCCGGATAACTTCATCCAGCACGGGTCTTGCGGATAACTGCAAGTCCGCTTGACCTGGTTTGAAGAGGCTTGCCCCTGGAACCCGAACTACAACTTTAGCATCACTGGTTTCAACATCCAGTTCTGTTTCATCAGCAACTTCCTGAATATCTTTCAATATATCGTTAGACTTCAGGCCTGTCAAACTTTGAATGCTTTCCTTGATCTCCGCGCTGTCAAGAAGTTCAAGTAAACCGATACTTGCCTGTTCTTCACCAATAATTGCCTCCTTGAATTTCTGCATATTCATGGATGCGATAGAATAATAAAGGATAAAAAAGGTCAGGAGCAAAGTGACCATGTCGGCGTAGGTGATCATCCAAAGGGGGGCACCTTCATCTTCCATTCCCTGATCCATACTGCCATTATTTTTATTATTGGAGTGAACCTTTTTCAGCTTCTCTTGCCATTCTTCCTCAATCTTCTTGAGTTCATTTGAAAGTTTGTTGTCGAACTCCTTTTTCTCACGGAGAAGGTCTTGCTCCAGACGATCTTTTTCTTTATCAATTTTCTCTATATCTTCTTTCAGTCCCTTGATGATTTCAGAAGGGAGTTTGGTGCTGCCAGACTCGCCCTGGGTTTCGTACATGACCTTTTCATAAGAGTCAATGAGCTCTGACTTTTCTGTGATCATTTTTTCATAGGACTTGATGCTCTCCTCGTGCTTTTTCTCCTGTTTCTTGATTTTCTTTTTTATTTCTCCTACGGAATCTGGTTGTTTGCGTAAACGTTGAACCTCTTGAGTGAGCAGTTCCTTTTCTTTATCATTCTTATTTTGGTTGCTGTTGTGTTGCTCAAGACGTTCTTCCAATGCTTGGGTTTTTAGCTTTAGCTTCTTCAGGGCTTTGATAAGCTTGGGATCTTTAACTTCTTTAACGACTTCTTTGGTTTCAACAATAGTTTCTGGTGCGGAGTCTTTTGCTTTCGAGGCTTTCTTCAGGTCTTTAGCTAGTTTTTCTCGATCTTTGCCAGACTGGTCCAGTTGGGCCTTGAGTTCCTTTATTAACCCCTGGTCTTTTTCTCTGTCCGATGCTTCTTCTTCCGTTTCTTCTTGGGATCCCTTTTTAGCATCAAAGGCGAGGTTGGGAGCCGAAAATTGCTTGTTCTGGATTTCTTCTTCTTTTTCTTGAACGTTGGTCTTGAGGACTTCTATTTTTTCCTGGCTGAGTTTCAGGACATGCTTGATCTTGGCATCATGTTTTGACTTTTCCGCATCACGGCGCTTTAACTCCTTAGCCTGCATGCGGAGCTGTTCCTTGACCATTTCTACGCTATCACGGGGACTCATGTGATTTGCCAGATTAAAAAATTATAGTGGACGAAAAATTCCTTTTCAGGATTTATCGTTTCATCATTTTTTGTTGCATGGGACGACGTAGTTTCGTCGGAATATAGGACGAGAGTTTTTCATATACCAGCATGGGGTTATTGTCCTGAATTATGGATGCCGCCCCTTCAAATATGATTTCAAGATTGATAACCTCAGTAAGCGTTCTTGCTCTTAGTTTACCAGCGATGGGGTTAAAAATTAGTGATGCGAGAAGGCTTCCGTAAAAAGTGGTCAACAGGGCTACTGCCATAGAAGGGCCTACAGTTTCAGGGTTGTTCAATTTTGTCAGCATTTGAACCAGACCGATCAGAGTACCTATCATTCCGAAGGAAGGTGCGTAAAGCCCCATTTTTTTGAAAACATCCTGAATAATAAAATGCCTTTGCTTCATAGATTCAATTTCGATATTCAGCGTATCCCGCATCATATCTTCTTTGGAACCATCTGCAATCAGGTTGCAGGCTTTTTTGAGAAAGTCCGACTCAATTTCCAGTTTACTCAAAGCTACAATCCCTTGTCTGCGGCTTAAAGTACAAAGCTCAACCATGGTAGAAACCATGTCATTAGAGTCTTCTTTAGGTGAGGAAAAGACAAATACAGCGGCCTTAAAAGCAGACCTGATATCATCAAACTGGAAGGTGATGAGCGAGGCGGCCAAAGTGCCTCCAATAACAATCATCAATCCAGGAATGTTCAGGAATGACTGAACATCACCCCCAATGAGGATAGCCGAAACGATCAGGAGGAGGCCAGAAATGATCCCTGCTAAAGAAGCTATGTCCAAAGTGCAGCCCTTTTTAGTAACAATTTATGCATCGATGAGGATTTTATGAATTTACCACTATATCCCATTTTCTGCAATATTTTCCGTTAGTTAGCCTTGTTTCTCCGAGCTAAAAAACATGCCCGAATAGCAACAATTGACCTTAAAAGTCGGGTTTCCAACGGTTTTCTATCCATTTTTGTTCGTAACGGTCAGTTGCGTGGCTATAGTTAGTGCAAAATCAAAAATTTATTGGTTTTTCCTTAGGTTTCTTGAACGCTGATGTGTGCAGTTTGATGGCAGAATCCGGGTCAACCTTTTCAAGTAGGGCAACAAGTAAAGCCATTTTGTTTCAAGGTATTAGGAAGGCTGGAGAAAAATAGGTGGATCTGGGCAATAAAATGGCTATTCATCATAAAGGTGGCAGTGCACTTGATGGCCGTCTTCCAGTTGGATCTGGCGGGGGATTTCTGTTTTACAACGATCCATCACTTTTGGGCAACGAGGATGGAAATGACAACCGGAGGGTGGATTAAGGGGAGAGGGAACGTCTCCCGGTAGCGGTTTGGGTCGGTTGCGGGACTTTGGGTCAAGGGATGGTTTTGAAGCGAGTAACGCCTGTGTGTAAGGATGGGCTGAATTGTTGGCGATCTGTTCGGTGCTAGCGAGTTCTACTATTTTTCCCAGATACATGACAGCGGTTCTCTGGGAAAGGTGTTTGACGACATTGAGGTCATGCGAAATAAAAAGCATAGACAGGTTTTCTTCTTGCTGAAGCGTTTGCAGTAAATTAATAATTTGAGCTTGGATGGAGACATCCAATGCGGAAACCGGTTCATCGCAAACGATATAACGGGGGCCAAGTGCCAAAGCTCGGGCGATGCCAATACGCTGCCTCTGTCCTCCTGAAAATTCATGCGGATACCTGTTCAAGTACATGGGAGAAAGTCCCACCTTTTCCATGAGTGACTCCACTTTTTCGCGCAATTCTTTTCCGGTGATATTGAAATGAACGAAAAGCGCTTCTCCGATAATCTGCTCAACCGTAAATCGAGGATTCAGAGAACTATAAGGGTCTTGAAAAATAATTTGCATCTTTGGACGCAATCTAGCCATTTCTCCTCTATTCAATTTGAAAATATCTGCCTCCTCAAAATACACGCTCCCTGATGTGGGTTGCATGAGACGCAAGCTCATGCGCCCCACTGTTGTTTTGCCACAACCAGATTCTCCGACGAGTCCTAAAATTTCTCCTTCATGGATGTCAAACGATACGTTATCGACAGCTTTAACTTGACCAGTGACTCTCGATAGTAACCCCCCATATACAGGGAAATATTTTTTCAGAGATTGAACGGTCAATAAATTCTTCATTAGGAAGGAATCGCCTCGTACAACCAACAGGCTGTTTGGTGTGGGCTTTTGCCATCAATGGATTCTAATGGTGGCATTTCCTTCATGCACCGATCAAGCTTTTCCGTACACCGGGGGTAAAATGCACAACCCTCAGGCAGGTATGCAGGGTGGGGTACTGAGCCAGGTATTGTTTCGAGTTTGGCACCATCTTTGGGTAATGAGTTGAGCAGCCCACGGGTATAAGGGTGTGCTGGTGAGGAAAACAATTCTTCAACGGGTGCAAGTTCCACCACTTTTCCGGAATACATCACTGCCACACGGTCAGCGTATTGGGCCACGATGCCCAAGTTGTGCGTGATGAGCAGAATAGACATTTGGGTTTCTTTTCTCAGTTGATCGAGAAGGTCGAGAATTTGTGCTTGAATGGTGACATCCAGAGCAGTGGTGGGTTCATCTGCTATGAGAAGGGCCGGTTGACAAACGATCGCCATGGCGATCATCACGCGTTGCTTCATTCCGCCAGATAACTCGTGCGGATACTGGTCAATCCGGTTCTCCGGAGAGGGGATAGCGACCTGATGCAGAACGTTCAAGGCCAACTCTCGTGCTTGAGATTCTGTTTTGTTCTGATGCAGCCGAATCGCTTCCATGATCTGATCTCCGACTGTGAATATCGGGTTGAGAGAAGTCATGGGCTCCTGAAAAATCATGCTGATTTCGTTGCCACGGATATTCTGCATTTCTACTTCGGATGCTTGCAGAAGATCCTTCCCATTAAAAAGGATGCGCCCCGATTCGAATTTTCCAGGAGGAGTGGGGATTAAGCGCATGGCACTTAAGGCGGTGACGGATTTCCCGCAACCGGATTCTCCTACCAGTGCCAGAGTCTCACCTTTATGGATGGTCAGATCCACATTGCGTACGGATTTAACGATGTTTTCTTCTGTGTGAAAAAACGTGCTTAAATCTTCAATTTCGAGAAGAGGTGACATGCTATCTCTGATGAGGAAAAGGTGCCAGAGTTATTTTAGGGGCGGTCATGGCCTTCGTGATCGTCATGGTCGTGATCATCATGGTCGTCGTGACCATCGTTGTCTTCCTCGAGGATATCTTCATAGCGGTATCCATCATCCTCGTCAATGTCGTAGCGGTTCAACCGAGTTTCAATTTTCTCAGACCACAGGTCGATTCCACCTTCCAGGCATTTTATGTTGGTGAATCCTCTTTGGCTTAACCATTTCTGGAAGCTGGGACTACGGTCCTGTTTCCAGTCGATTAATACAATTTCGCGATCTTTTTCGAAGGTTCCCATAATATGCTCATTGTTTTCGGCATTGATAATGTGAGAGCCTTCAATTTTGGAAATATCTCTTTCCCAGCTTTCGCGAATGTCGAGTAAGACGGGCTTGTTATTGGAATCCATTTTTTGTTTCAAATCTTCACAGGTAATGATGGCAACATTTTTATCTGCATGTTCCTTGTTCAGACAATTGATGACTTCCTGTACATTTTTTCCTTGAGCCTGACATATAGAAGCCAGAGTCGCCCCTTTGCTATATGGCGTCACTGGCAAACCAATATGGAACTCTTTAAAGAGTACGGTGTGGATATCTGGAAAAATCTGGTTGGCAGATTCCATAGAAATGTCAGGATTAAATGGGCCTTCGATTTTTTCCACTTCAATTTCAGAGATTTTCAGGATGTGGTAACCGTATTGAGAATGAACCGGACCGATAACATTTCCTAAATCTGCCTCAGAAACTTCCTGCCCCATAATGGACTGCAGATTTCCTTCCGGCATCCATCCCAGGTCTCCAGCATTTTCCTTAGAGGGGCAGGTGCTGAAATTTGTCACCACCTCTTCAAACGGAGTGCCGCTATCTAATTGTTTTTTTGCTGCGACGACATCTTCCATGGAATGGGTGAAAATCTGGCTGGCTCGAACCCGGATCATTGACTTGTCTCCTGATAGCTTAATTTATAGGGAGTTATGATAGTACACCTTTGATGTCAAAACCCAGTATAAAGAATCAAACTAAAAGTTTAACAGATAAAGCTATTGAAGTAATAGCCCTTATAACCCTTTTAAATTAAAGCCTTAAGTGGTAGTTGCGATTGGCCGAAAAGTTATATGAAGGAAGGGGTCTCATTGTCCTATAAGGCCCACGTAAATATTATTGTGATTGTAATGTAACGGCCTTGTAACAAACTATTGAGAATTAAGGGCTTATAATTATTGGATGCAGGATTTTATGTTTATCTAAGGAGATTACTTTGAACCCAGTTACTGAAAACCAGAATCAGGACCAATCGACCTGCGAGAGTGTCGATGAGAGTTTAGTGAATGACGAGAAGAAAAAAGCAGGTAAAAGTAATAGTGAGTTGATGGCAGAGTTTTTTGCTATCGTATCAGATAAAGATAAAAAAGAATAACAACCTCGGTGGTTTCACACCCTCAATGAATTCCTACCTCTTATTCGTTGGAGAGCAGATATCTATTAGCTGGTTGTACATGAGGTTTGAGGTGATACGCATATCATCTGGCAATGAAGGCATTGCATCTAAATCGGATTTAATTTTTCCATAGGCACCGGTTACCCCCACTATTTTAGCTCGTTCCTCGGCGACCCTTTCATTTGTCTCAGACAAACGACGGAACAGTACCTTTATAAACTCAATGTTGAACTTGTTGATTACAGCTGGACTAAGCTCATCCAGCATGGGTCGGTCTAACTGAAGTACTATACTTTCTTTCAAGGCAAAGACATTCTGGTTGCGGGGGGTGACAGGGAGTTCGGGGATGGTCCCAAAGATAGAACCCGGTAAAAGCCGGGTGATATCTACACCCGGTTTCTCTTCCTTTCTCAAAACCACTTCTCCATCAAAAAGAATATGCAATGATGGATCCTTGGAACCCTGTTGGATAATTAAATTTCCTTGAGGATACCCAATAACATTTTGTGTGAAGCTAACTACTTCGGATTTTTCTTCAGAAGTAAAACCATCAAAAAATGCTAACTTTTCAATGTAATCAAATATCTGACTGGTAATCATGTGATTATATAGCTCTCCCCAATCCTGCGAAGCTTTTTCGTTATTGTGGTGGTTGATGTAATTTTATATTGAGCGCGGGGATATCGTCAAGTAAAAACTGTTGTTTTTAATAGCCTGACAAAGGGGGGTTGAAAAAACGACTTTATTCTTGAAGATGGTACAAGGGTTAGTCCTTGCCTTTAATCCTAAGTTGGCTGTAATATTCACAAGAAATAAAATTAAGAGACCGAGCTCAACCCTTCACACAATTAGTGGAAAAATAATAACTTAAATTAGCCCCCGTAGCTCAGCAGGATAGAGCAACGGATTCCTAATCCGTAGGTCAGGCGTTCGAATCGCCTCGGGGGCATATTTTTGCAGTTTCGGGTAGTTTGTTTCTGAACAGGGTCAGGAAACGGCACCTGCAGCGTTTATGTTTAGGGTGTTGGTGCTGAAACTGTGATTGGCTGTTGCGCTGAAACTTGATTCTGTTCCAGTTCCTGCGATGGTGATATCTGTAGAAGATGCGAATCTGTATGGAGCCGCCGATACAGCACTGACGTTGCAGGTGCTGGTTGGTCCGTTATCACCCCAGTAAACTTTGCAAGCACGAAAAAGATGTTGAAGGCTTGTTTGAGCGTCGAGGTCGTAGGCACGTTCCTTAAGCTGGGTAAATTGGGAGAATCCGATCCCGGCAAGAAGGCCTATAATAGCTACAACGATTAACAGCTCTATCAAGGTGAAACCACTCTGATTGGTTATTTTAGACCTCATTATTTCATCTCCAGAGTTATACTCCATTCAGTTTAGCCCAGTTTTTCTATTTTCTCAGGTTCTTGGAGGAACCATTTGACTTTAGCTTGAGAGATGAATAGATTGGTATCCTTTGCTCCAATCTCAAATAGGTTGGATTTCCATTCAATACTTCAACATTCAGGGGGTTCTCCAATGGAGACCTGGGATAAAGAAAAAGTTAAGAAATCTAAAAAAAATCTTGAAGGTGCAGACCTGAAGGGTATGGATTTATCCAGCATAGATTTGAAAAATGCCAACCTCATTTCTGCCAATCTGACATCGGCCGATCTGAGTGGTGCAGATTTTACGGGAGCGAATCTTTTTTCTGCCAAGGCTATGCGGGCGAATTTTAAAAATACCAACCTGTCGGGGGCGACTTTACAAAAAACCAACCTCACTCGAGCAAACCTCGAAGGTGCAAACCTGAATTCTGCGGACCTGATGGGAGCGAATCTTTCGCAGGCTATTTTAGCCGGTAGCGATCTTATACGAGCCAGCCTTATAGAGGCCAGCCTTCTTGAGGCAGACTTGACAGGTGCAGACTTGACAGAGGCGAAACTTTCAGGACGCTATACACGGGAAGGTATTTTCAGCCGTGGTGCCAACCTGAGAAAAGGAAAACTGGCGGGTGCAAAAATGGTCCGAGCCGACTTGGTTGCCGCAGAATTAAATGAAACCGACTGTCGTGATGTAGATTTTTCCGGAGCGAACTTGAGTGAAGCAAGTTTAAAAAAGGCTTGCCTGGTTTCAACCTGTTTTGTGAACTCGAAACTGGGAGATGCGGATTTTCGCAGCGCAGACTTAACGGATTCTGATTTTTCCGGGGCAGAGCTTATTGAAGCAAAATTTCAAGGAGTCGACCTCAGAAAAGTGAAAAATATTTCTCCACAAGAACTGGAGTTATCTACCATTGATAGTAAGACCCAGATCCCAGATTATATTGAAGTAATATGGACCTCGGAAGATACCTATGAGTGTAAGCAAAAAGTCTGAGGACTATTCGAATTATTTAAAAACGTTCTTGATACTTCCTGCTCGTGAGAGGAAGTCGACGATGAAAAACAAAAACATCTAAACTGTAGGATAAGCGATGAGCGCGACAAAAGCGAAGTTCTGTATTGGACAATTGATTTGTCACAAACTGTTTGATTACCGAGGAATCATTTTAGGTGTGGACCTAGAATTCAAGCAGACGGATGAATGGTATAACGAAATGGCACGAAGCAAGCCACCTAAAGATAAACCCTGGTACCATGTTCTGGTCCACCAGAGAGGTAGCCAAACCTATGTGGCAGAACAAAACCTGGCTCCGGACCCTGCCAGCAGTAATTAACGGAAGGCTTTTTTTTCGATGATCAAGACTGTTAAAGAATTTAAAGTTTGGCGTGCCCATTTTTGTTGTTCACCAAAGGGCAAGTCGGCAATTGAGGGAATGAAGAAACTACGGCAGGGTGACAATGAGTTCCCCTACGGAAATTTGGAGAGCAGTGTGTTGTCTACTTGCTTTCTGGCAGCAAAATATCTCCCGAAAAAAGATCAGATGGATTCCTGCAGAAGGATAGGCGGACTCCAGCTTCCTGTTTCTGCGGTTAAAGGGAGCTCTAAACGTAAGCCACAAAATGTGGGGCGGAATAGTTTGATTCTGCATTTATCAACTTTTTTAAAGTTTTATACGTCAGATGAGTCAACGTTCGATTGGGTTGGGAAAAAAATTCCAGACTTTGGCGAAGACCACCCCGATCTTGTTGCCAAGTTTGTAAATGCAGTTTATAGCGATGAAAATATTCCTGCGGAGGGAGTTGGGCGATTTGCTCGTAAGTCCCAGAAAGATGGTATTCGCCTTGCACATTGGAAACTTCAGGATTAACTTCTTCGTGTTTTTCTTTCCTCAGAGTTGTAACATCCATTCTTGCATTCAGAAATGGATCTCACCCTTATCATGAAAACGGACGCGGTTTACAGGGTTATACGTTATATCGGCGTAGGGTTGATCTTTGCTTCGCTGGCGTGGGCTTTTTATAAAGGGGTGGGACCTGAGACTCATCCCGGTGGACCTGCGTTCAGTCGTGCTGTAGGTTTTTATACCGATGGTAAATATGAAGATGCTTTGCAATCTTATGACACGAGCATCCGGGAGTACCCTGACTTCGTCCATGCTAAAAGAGGAAGAGCCCGGGCGTTAATGCAGTTGGGCCGGGACCGGGAAGCGCTGGAAGCGTTTAACGAAGTGCTCGAACAAGACTCTGGTTCCGCCGTTTCTTTTGCCAACCGAGGCATCTTGCAAGATAGGATGGGACTTTATCCACAGGCCATTGCCGATTATGACAAGGCCATAAGCATGGACCCACATCTCGGAGAAGGAATAGATTGGTTCACCCGACTTCTACAAGACCGTAAAGAAAAGCCCCAGACCTTGACTGAAAGACTGCAAACATTGCGCCAGCGTGACGCTGGACCCATAGAACAATAACTTTTCTAGCTAGCAAGTAGTTCTTGAGGATTTAAGAGTTTTAGCTCAGTTGCCTCCCACGCTAGTGGGTACCCTGAGTGAAGGTTGACAGACTATAGTAAAAGGGGCAACGATAATTTATATGATATCGGTATTGACCCATCGCCTCCGGCGGCTCGCCGGTTAGATCCAGTCCTCCAGATCAAACTGCTCACGGCATTCGAGGCTTCTCATATCCATGAACAAGTCTGCCTGATCAAAGTTGAGATTAAAGTCAGCAAGGTTGATGCATTCTAATCCTGCACCTTTGATTTTTTCTTCATATTCCTTCATTTCTTCAGTGCTTCTAAACTCTAAAACTACAGAAAATCCGGTTGCGGCAGTAAATCTTATTAGCTTTCTATCATTGCTCATATTTTGTCCATGAAATAATAACGGGTGTCGGTTAAAATCAAACATACCTCACCATACGCTTTGTAGGCGAGGGGAGACATGAATATGTTTTCGAGGTATTATTGCTTAAATACCTCAGACTGGTGGGAGATATTAAGAGTGACACTGTATCATGCTTTTTCATTAATAGACTCATCCCGATTACTATCGGGTCAGAATCCCGAAACCTTTGTGAAGGTAGATTGGGTCTGCTATTTGCGGGATGAACCTCTGACTTCTTATGACCGCTTGATTGAGAATTTCCACGACTTGAAGCAAACCGGCAAAGAAAAGTTATGGATTCAGCGTCGGGCTAATTATCTTTTATCGATAGAGGAAGTAGAAGAGCTGAAATTATATTTAGAAAAACAGTATGCCTTTACAGTGGAGGTGGAGGCGGTAAAGCTTCCTCTTAAAGTGGAAAAAATTCCTCAGTTTAACGAGCAGGATATAACGGGGACGATTATTCTGCGTGACCGAGATGAGCCATTTGCTCTAAGTGTGGGAATCATTGGCATGGTCTCAGGTCATCGGGATCTGGTAAATATTCAAACGGTGGGAGAACTGCTGGGTGAAATTGACAGAAGAAACCAAAAATAAGAAGGATTAATTTTTGTTGTCAAGAATTTCAAATTTGGTTTCAGTCTCCCATTTGATTTTAAGATAGTTGGGTAAAAGAGTGGTTTTATCAAGCAGGGAATGCTCGATTTGTTCTCGGGTCAACCCCACCACATAGCGTAAATTAGCTCCACGCAGGTCAGCCCGGTTGAAATTGGCTCCTTTTAAATTTGCACGACTCAGGTTGGCTACCTGTAGGCCAGCGTCTTCAAAGTTGACATTGTCAAGCCTGGCTCCAGAAAGGTCCGCCCCTTCCAGCTTGGTTCCGCTGAGCTTTGAACCCTGCATATGCATTTGCGCACCTTTAATATTTTGCATATTGGCCTGACTGCAATCGGCCCTTTTCACCCAGGTTTTAAACATCGCACATTCCCTGAGATTGGCTTTGAACAGATTGGTGTCGCTTAAATTAGCCCCACGTAAATCGGCGCGCCGGAGATAAGCTTGTTTAAGGTTGGACCCGCCTAGATTTGATTTGTTTAAATCGGCTCCACTGAGATTTGCTTCAGTAAGGTCTGCCTCGGATAGATTAGCTTTGGCGATCTTTGCTTCGCTGAGGAATATTTTTTTTAAGTTGGCACCGCGCATATCTGCACCTCCCAACTCTGCCCCTTGCAGGTCAGCGCCTTCCAGGTCAGCCTTTTTCAGGTCGGCATTCTGGAGGTATTTCTTGGAACCTTCCAGTTTTTCCTTGAGCGATTGAGTATTTTCAGTCATTCCTGTTTCTTAACTGATAAAAGCGATAGGTCAAGGCTACAACCAAAGTCCCTGCCATGAATAAAGCAATGGAAAATCCGGGAATCATTAACGCCATTGAAAGAGGAATAGATTCTAAAAACCAAGAGAACAGTTTTTGCAGTCCCAACCAGGACTCTGGGTGAACCATCCACTGATGGAGTGCTGTGTTCTCAAAGAGAAAGTTGAAAACCACAAAAAGTGGGAACTCAGTCCAAGTTCCATCCTGCAACCAGAGCATGGTCTGATAACTGAAAAGTCCGAGTCCCGTCATGAAAATCACCAGGCCAAAAATTCCAATAATGCTTATCAACGCTGTAACTATAAAATCTTGCGGAGTGAGTCGGGATACCGCAGAGCGAATATCCTTCCAAGCTTCCAGCAGGCCTTTTTGTGACAGAGCTTTTAATCCTTTGAAAAGCTCTCTAAAAAACTGACGGCCTGTTTCCATAAAACGGTAAAGTTGTGCTAACCAGTCTTCATGGTTGAACTGCGTTTGTTGATTTTCTATATTCATAATATTTTCTCCTTTCGGGAGTTCCGAAGAGGTGATAATTTTCAGGAAAAGATAATTGAGTAATTTAACTACTCTAGTTTATCTCTCTTTTAACAATTTATCAATGGGTGGTAGCTGGCAGGTTGGCGGTTTTTTTTTGGCTATGTTACGTTACTGATTTGTCGAACACTTTGATGGGATAAAAAAATAGTGAAAGTATTGGTTTTTGGGGCAGGTGC
>JAJDBH010000066.1 GCA_029261455.1 Nitrospinaceae bacterium | reverse complement strand
AGTCAGAAGCAGGCATCTCACCAAGTCCTTTAAAACGGCCTATTTCGTAAGAACTTCCATTTAAGTCATCGATTATTTTATTTTTTTCTTCATCTGTTAAAGCATAAAACAACTTTTTTCCTGCATCAATACGATATAAAGGTGGTTGAGCTATATACAGATGTCCTTTTTCAAGGATTTCGGGTAGACATCTATAAAAAAAGGTTAGAAGTAGTGTGCAAATGTGTGCTCCATCAACATCTGCATCGGTCATTATGATAATTTTTCCGTAACGAAGTTTGTTGTAGTCGAATTTAGCACCAATTCCTGTCCCACAGGCAGAAATGAGGTTTTGAATTTCCGTATTGCCCAGAATTTTTGCCATGGTTGCGGTCTCAACATTTAATATTTTTCCGCGAATAGGAAGAATAGCCTGGGTTTTTCGGTCTCTTGCTTGTTTGCTGGAACCGCCAGCAGAGTCACCTTCGCAAATAAAGAGTTCTGCTTGATCCTTATCAGTTGTGGCGCAGTCGGAAAGTTTTCCTGGTAAATTGAGCCGATGAGAAATATTGGTTTTTCTTTGAACAGCATCCTTAGCCTGACGTGATGCGATGCGAGCTTGAGCTGACAGGATGATGCGATTAGCAAGGATATTTCCCAAACTCTGATTTTCATTTAAGTAATGTTCTAGAGTGTGGTTGACCACAGACTCTACCTGGGAGGTGATTTCCGAATTCAATCGTCCTTTAGTCTGGCCTTGAAACTCCACTTCCCCTTGCAGATAAACATTGATAATGGCAACCAAACCTTCTCGAACATCTTCCCCGGTGATTCCCGGTATCCCTTTGGGGAGGAGTTTGCGCCTGTCAATATAAGCGCGAATGGCTTTAGTCATGCCATTACGAAAACCGTTCTCGTGGGTGCCTCCGTCAATCGTGCGGATAGAGTTGGCAAAAGAAAGTATTTGCGTGTCGGTGCTTGGGGTCCAGAGAAAGGCTGTTTCTAATCTTAAGTTCTTGTCTTCCTTTTCTACGTAGAAAGGTTTCTCCATCAAAGTGTCTTTCTTACCGACAATCTTTTTGATGTAATCCTGAATCCCGTCCGGGTAGTGAAATAAGTGGGCATTTTTATTTTCATTGACGATTATTTTAAGCCCCTTATTCAGGAAGGCTTTTGATTCAGCCCGTTCCAAAATATGTTTTGGATTGAATTCTGTCTTTGGAAAGATTTGACCGTCTGGTTTGAAATAAATAGTGGTGCCGTAATTTCGTGTGGGTTTCCCTTTTTGAATTTTTGTGGTGGGCTCGCCTCTAGAGTATGTTTGACTCCATTCAAATCCGTCTCGGCGTGATGTTGCCACAAGGTTTTCCGACAAGGCGCAAACCACAGCCATGCCAACCCCATGAAGTCCACCAGATACCTTATAATTTCCCTGACCGAACTTTCCCCCTGAGTGCAAGGTGGTGAAAAGTACCTCCATAGCACTCTTTTTTGTGTTGCGGTACATATCTATCGGGACTCCCCGTCCATTATCTTTGATAGTGACACCATGGTCCTTATCCAAGGTCACTTCGATAGTGTCGCAATGCCCGTTTAGTGCTTCATCTACAGAGTTGTCTAAGATTTCCCAAAGTAAGTGGTGCAGACCCGTTGATGATGTGGACCCAATATACATGCCTGGTCGTTTACGAACTGGCTCAAGGCCCTCCAGAACTTGAATATCTTCGGATCGGTATTTTGTCATGGTATTTAATTTATTTTTAGAATGGCTTTACGTTTGGAAATTATTACACCCTGGCTACCGCGGTTGCAGAGACGGACGCTTTTAACAGTAATTTCTTTGTCATCACCGGAGTTGAATTTAAGCGTGACTTTATCCTTTAAACTTACAAGTTTGAACCCGACCAAACTGCTTTCTCCAGGCTTCATAAGGATTACTCCTTTACCAGAACCCGACAATTGTGCAACTTGATCAGTGGCGATGACCACGGCTTTTCCCTTGCCAGTGGCTAGAAAAACGTGGTCTTGCGTTACTGGAGCGAAACCTATCATGCGGTCATCGTCCTTCAAGCCCATGATTTTTCTTCCTGAGCGCGTGGTTTCGGATAGGTTGGATATTGGAAATCGAAAACCAAAGCCATTAGCACTGACAACCATGAACTCTTGGTTGCCTTTCTTTTTTTTGCTCTTTTTGGTGAAGTCCAGTGAGGCTTGGCCTGCTGCAATAGTTGTCTCCGAACCGTTACCTGCAGGTGAAAGTGCTAGCATTCCTATCACCTTTTCTCCGTCACCAAATTTGAATAGACTTTGTATTGGCTCGCCAAAACCGCTTCTTGCGTAAGGCAAGTTGTAAACTTTGGCAACGTAAACGGTTCCAAATGAGGTGAACATGGCAAGGAGGTTTTGTGTGTTGGTTTGCAGAGTATCTAGTAACTGGTCGTTCTCTTTGAATTTGAGACCGGAAGGATCACTCAAGTTTTTTAATTTTCGGATCCAACCGTTTTGGCTGAGGACAATATGTACATCCTCGTGTTCAATGAAGTCTTCTTCATTATACTCCACACTTTGGACAGTTTTAATCTGAGTGACACGTTTGTCCCCGTGTTTCTTTTTGATTTCTTCAAGTTCTTCTCGCACTACTGCCCAAATTTTTTCGGATGACGCGAGAATAGACTTGATTCTATTTTGCTCGGCGAGTTTCTCTCTTTGCTCTTGGAGAATTTTATCCATTTCCATTCCAACCAATCTATAAAGAGGGATCTCTAGGATTGCACTGGTCTGCTCGTCGTCAAGTTTGAAGTAATTTTGTAATTTTTCGTGAGCTTCCTTGCGGGATTTGGAAGCTCGTATCAACTCTAAGGCTTTATCCAGGTCATTGAAGATTATTGCGAATCCCGTTAGGAGGTGCAGGCGCTTTTCGATAAGAGCCAATTCGTAATTCAATCTGCGTGTGATCACCTGTTTGCGAAACGTCAGGAACTCCTGACAAATTTCCAGCAGGGACAGGCGTTCGGGTTCACCATTTGGTTTGAGGCAGTTAAAGTTGACTTGAAAATTGTTCTCCAACTCGGTGTGTTTGAAAAGATAGCTCATCAGTTTATTTTCATCGGACGTACTTTTAATTTCAAGCACGACTCGAACCTTTTCATCACTCTCATCCCGCACATCGGTCAGGGCAGGGAGCTTTTTAGCAATGATGATATCTGCAATCTTTTCTATCAACCGGGATTTATTGACGCTATATGGAATTGCTGTGAGAATGATCTGCTTTTTCCCTCGTGGCAAGGATTCGATCTTCCATAGCCCACGAATTTTTATTGCACCCAAACCTGACTCATAAGCCAACCGCAAATCAGCTTTGCTGTTAAGAATGATGCCTCCCGTGGGAAAGTCAGGGCCCTTAATATGTTTCATAAGGTCGGCCACAGTCTGGTCGGGGGTGTCGATCAATGAAATTAAAGCCGCCATGACTTCATTAAGGTTGTGACTGGGGAATGAACAGGCCATTCCTACTGCAATACCCGATGAGCCGTTGATCAGTAAATTGGGAATGCGAGACGGTAAAACTACAGGTTCTTTTAAGGTGTTGTCATAATTGGAACGAAAGTCGACAGTGTCCTTTTTGATATCCTGTAGTAAATAAGAAGTGATGGGCGTCAAACGGCCTTCTGTATAACGGTAGGCAGCTGGGGAATCGCCATCCATGGATCCAAAGTTTCCTTTGCCATCGACTAAGGGATAGCGCATGGAAAAGTCCTGAGCCATACGTACCATCGATTCATAGGTGGATGCGTCTCCATGTGGGTGGTACTTACCGAGAACCTCACCAATGATTTTTGCGGATTTGACATGCTTGCTGGCGGAATTCATTCCCATACTTTCCATTGCAAACAAAATTCTGCGATGAATCGGTTTCAAACCATCCCGCACATCAGGAAGAGATCGAGAGACAATCGTTGAAAGCGCGTAGGTTAGAAACCTTGTTTCGAGTTCGTCTTGTAAATCGGAATTTATTTCCTGCCCCATGAAGTGATCCCGGGTTGTTAGTGAAGTTTAAGAAAAGATGGGTGGTTCAGCTTGACGTTTGTGCTTTGCGGTCTTATACAGTTGCCAAGCCAGAAGTTTTTAAGCCTGGTCGGTAGGTTTTTATTTTAAGTAATAACTTCAATAAGTTAGAGCCTTTTTTCTGTTTGACCTTTTACTCTTTTTAAACAGCTAATGTCCATATATTGTAGGTCTGTTTTGTTTATATATAATATAGGAAATTATAAAGCAAGTGAAATCAAGGGCTAACGTAGGTCTCTTTTATAAACATCAGAAAATAGTAACGCGATTCATTTCAGAGGGTTGAAATCTTTTTTAGGGTAACACCATCTTATAGTGTCTGGTGGAGTATTTTAAAAGCTCTTCCTTCTTTTGCCCATAATATAGAGCCCCATAACCGTTTGGGAACAATTTTTTAGTTTAAGGAGTGTTTTATGTCTGACCCCAAGCTACAAGAAAAAATAATTGATGCATTGAAGACGGTTCAAGATCCTGACTTGCATAAAGACATTGTCACTCTTGGATTTGTCAAGAATCTAAATATAGACGGAGGAAACGTCAAATTCGATGTTGAATTGACCACGCCCGCCTGTCCGGTGAAAGAACAGTTGCGCACTGAATGTGAAACGAAAGTCCAAGCCATTGATGGTGTTGATAAGGTTGATGTCAATATGACTGCTGTTGTTCGATCGACTGAACATGCACAGCCGGTTTTGCCTGGAGTTAAAAATATTATCGCTGTGGCAAGCGGGAAGGGTGGGGTGGGGAAATCCACAGTCAGCACTAATCTGGCTATTGCCCTGTCTATGACTGGCGCGCGCGTTGGTTTGATGGATGCGGATATTTATGGTCCCAGCATACCTCAAATGATGGGCATTCCAATTACGTCGCCAAAAGTTGGAGAGGAGAACAAGTTTTTCCCCCACGAGAAATATGGATTGAAAGTAGTTTCTGCGGCATTTTTGACTAAGCAAGGACAACCCTTGATGCTTCGTGGCCCCATGCTGGGCGGTATCATCCAGCAATTTTTGCAAAATGTGGAATGGGGCGAACTTGATTATCTGGTGATTGATTTGCCGCCGGGTACTGGCGATGTACAGTTAACTCTGACTCAGAAGGCACCCATTTCCGGTGCAGTAGTAGTGACTACTCCGCAGGAGGTCAGCCTGATTGATGCCGATAAGGGTGTGAAAATGTTTCAGCAGGTCAAAGTGCCTCTTCTCGGCATCGTTGAGAACATGAGTTATTTCATCTGCGATGGTTGCGACAAGAAGCACCATATCTTTAGGCAGGGCGGTGGAAAAACTTTGGCCGACAGATTTGAGATTCCACTTCTTGGTGAAGTGCCGATTATCACAGCTGTTTCAGAAGGTGGGGACTCTGGTATTCCCATTGTGATGTCTAATCCGGATTCGCCTGCAAGTAAGGCGTACAAGGATTTAGCAGGGAAGGTGGCAGCTCAGCTTAGTATTAATCAGGCTAACAGCGGTGATAAAGTCTCCGCATCTTTTGAATTGGACTGGAAAAGTTAGAAAGGAATTACAATTATGACTCCCCCTGCACCCAAGAATATTAAACAGGTGGATGAGTCCACTCTGGGTATTTCCTGGAACGATGGACACGATTCGGTTTATTCGGTAAAAAATTTACGGGAAAGTTGTCCGTGCGCGAATTGTATCGATGAATGGAGTGGAAAAAAGTTGATAGCCCCGGGCTCTATCCCCAATGAAATTCGCCCGCGAAACCTTAAAGCTGTGGGACTTTATGCCATTCAGTTTGACTGGAGTGACGGGCACAGTACCGGGTTCTATACCCATGAGCTTTTGCGTCAACTGTGTGAATGTGAGGTTTGCAAAAATAAAGAGACTGAAAACTAGGCACTAATAAATTTATTTTGTAACAGGCTTGAAACATTGCTGGAACAAAACTGCAATATAGGTTTGCCATAATAAGTGTGGATGGTTATCCCTCTGCTGTTACCTCCTCCCCCTATCTACAAAATGGCGGAGGGATATCCAGACAAATGGACAGTAAAAAGAATTCAGAGTGCTTGGGAATACAGACTCAAGTGCTCCAATCCGAACGGGAGTGGCGGTCAGGCTGCTCCCGTTTTCTTTTGTGTTCAAGAATGAAAGTTAGTTGGCGGTATTTAAATCATTTTATTGGTCAGGCTTTATTTTTCTTCATGGTTTAATTTTCCAAGAATGTCCAGTATCCCATCCATGTCAAATTTGTTTAATAAATCCATGAAAACAGCTGACAGTTTATTATATTCTTCATTCTCGCAGCGGAGCTTATTTATGGCAATCTCCAGCTTTGTAATGCTGTACAGTTCAGCTGCCTCTTTGAGCTCTGTGTGTAATTGATTTGATAATAAAATTTTGGATAGGTCTGAATCACATATATTATAAGATTCCTGTTCAGGGGATTCTTCTTTGTCGTATTCGAATTCGATATCTAAAAGCTTGTGAAGGCAACTTGAGATTTGTTCAATACGAAAAGGTTTTGCAATAAACTCCTGAGCTCCTAATTGAATATATCGCTCTCTGTTCTGATCAAGCGCAGAAGCTGTGACGATGACTATTTTGAATTGGTGGTTCCCATATTCCTTCCGGATTTCTTTGATGGCCTGTTCTCCATTCATAACAGGCATCCTCATATCCATGAAAATTATATCAGGAAGATACTCTTTAACCTTTTCTAAACAGTCTCTGCCATCCACGGCTTCTTTCACGTCAATTTTCAGGCTTGTGAGAAACGCTGTCAATACATCACGGTTTTCCTTGATGTCATCGACCACAAGTGCTTTAACATGGTACCCCTCGGCAAGGTAAAGAATATTATTGAAACGCTCACTTCTCTTTTCTATTTTTCCTGTTCCTTTGGGTAAGGATAAAATAAAATAAAAGCGAGATCCTTTACCCAACGTTGAGTCAAACAATAATTTTGATCCCATTAGCTCTAATTGCTTGCTGGATATAGCTAAACCCAGTCCGGTTCCCCCCATTTTTGATCCGGACTCCTCTTGATGAAACGGTTCAAGTATATGTTGTTGTTCCTTACTCGCAATGCCTATTCCTGTATCAATAACATCAAACAAAAACTGATGGCTATTTAAAGTTGTAACTTTAAACTCAACCTCTCCAGATTTCGTGAACTTTACGGCGTTGCCGATAAGATTGATCAATATTGACCGTAATTTTACTTGATCTCCAAAAACTATGCAGGACTTATTAAATTCTCCAACCTTCCATTTTAGTTGCTTTTGTTTACATCGAAGTTCAAACATTGTTGAAACGGCAACGATGATATCTTTGAGGTCAAAGTTGGTGGGATAAAGTTCCATTTTTCCTGCTTCAATTTTGGATATATCCAAAACCTCATTGATCAGTTCGAGCAAATTCTTGCCACTGGAATCTATAGTTTGAATGGCTTGGCGTTGATCGGAACTAAGATTTTTTTGATTTAATAATATTTGGGAATAACCAAGGATTGCATTCATAGGAGTCCGAATTTCATGGCTCATATTTGCTAGAAAAATGGATTTTGCATTGTTGGCCCGCTCGGATTCTTCTTTCAGAACTATGAGTTTTTTATTGAGGTTGTGGTACTGCTCGATTCTAAAGGAATGATCAGTAACATCTTGGATAGTGAATAAAGCCTCACTCTCACATTCACCTTCCCAGGAAAAAGAAGTTACAACCGTTTGCAGGGTCTTTAAAGTTCCATTTGGTAAGGGGCAGGGAATTATATGGGCGTGAAGCTGGGAAGAAAAAACAACGGGAGGTCCACTTTGAAACACTTGATCAATCCTACTTTTATAAACACCATTGTTTAGATGGGGAAAAATTTCGAATATATTACTGCCGATAATAGATTCTTTTTTGATGCCAGTCCAGTTTTCAAGGCACTGATTCCAGAACCGAACTATATAGTCCTTTTTTAGAACGAATATCCCCTCATTGATGTAGTCAAATATTGGAAGGCTGGATTGTTCTTTGGAGAATTTGTTGGTCATTTTAAAGTTCGAGTATTAAATTGCATCAATAGCTGATAACAATTCTTGCAAATAACCAACTTTAAAAACTACAAGTAACTTTCCACAAACCTCCAGGTTTTCAATATTCATGGTTGTCGTGGCGATGCATATATTGGTATCTTCACCATCTGACTGTAAATCGAGAATGTTATCTAATTCCCCCTCAGTGTATTGAGGTAACCCATAGTCAATAGATTTTTTGAGAACATTTGTGATGGAACCCATCAGACCATTGATGATCATATTTCCTACCTCGCACAAGGTTCCTGCACGGACCGGATCTAGTTGCATGGGGCCGGGTTCTTCATTGGTCAGTGCTGCGACCAGAATGGTTGCACTATCGGGAGGAATCAAAAGAGAGACATTGCCATCAAAGGAGCCAGAAAAAGTCATGTTCACACTGGATGATTCATTTAAACCTATTGAAGTTTTTAAGCCTTCAATATCTGAGCTGGGAAATATTTCAACTTTTGGTACTTCTAAATGAACTCTGGAGTCCACCATTTGACTTAAAATACTGGCACCTCTACCCACACCCATATTAAACAATTCTTTGATGGCATCCAATTGCTCTATTGTAATTTTCATGGATTACCGTCTTCCTTTAGAATTTTATCCAAAACTTCAAACATTTCTTTTTCATTGGGAGGCTTGTTTATAAAATAATCAGCACCGAGTTCCATGCATCTGTTTTTACTGGTTTCCTGAATATCTGAAGTTAACATCACGACCGGAAGGTTATTACCTTTTCCCCTGAGAGCTTCCAGGAATCCAAAGCCATCTAATTCTGGCATAAGGAGGTCACAAAAAATGACCTGAGGGTTATTGGACTCCAGTTTTTCCAAGCCCACCTTACCATTTTCAGCCTGAATGACCTGATGGCCAGCTCCTTCCAAAATCCTGCTAATAAACTTTCTTTGAAAAGAAGAGTCTTCAATTATCTGGATTAACGCCATAAAACCTCTTTGAAGTGTTCTGTAAATATATAAGAATAAATATAATTATTTCAAAAGTGAAGGCTAAAATTTTATCGAAAAAGTTGTTGATTCCTACTCAAATTCGAGTAGTTTCCAGATTGATTAAGCTTATATTGTCATCTATCAATGTAATAGTTGCAAGCCCCTTCTAAAGGAAAACAGGTTTAATTAACTCTAAATATAAAAAAATAAACTGTAGAGATTCTTTGATTTTCTAAAATTGTATACTGTTTTTATGGTGAAACGGGGCTAGACATAAAATTGATTTTATCGGATTTACAGAAGGCATGTTCCTTAGCATTTCCTCATGAGGCATACTAGATTGTTTCTGCCATTAGATATGCTTGTATCAGTTAGATTCGATGGGGTGGGGTTTTGGTTTAAGAGTTTTGCCTTTTATTTTTTCTTTGATGGACTGTACCAATGTGTAAAAGGAAGGAGTCAATAGTGTCCCGACCACAGCTGAGGCAAGCATTCCTCCCAGAATAACAATTCCCAGCGATTGGCGACTGTTTGCACCAGCACCGGTTGCAACCACAAGGGGCAT
>JAJDBH010000065.1 GCA_029261455.1 Nitrospinaceae bacterium | reverse complement strand
GAAACAATAAATCCAATACCTCTATCGTTAAGCGTCCGAATAATCTCAAAGGCAGAATCGTTAGTTCCTCTCTCTGTGTAAAGTAGGTGTGCGTCGTCAACAAAGATCAAAGCACCTTGCTCAGAGCACTTCGTGGCGATTTCATCAAACACCATTCCTGCACAACCAATACTTTTTCTGCCCAATATCGTCCATGCAAGTGCTTTAAAAAATTCGGTCTTACTACGGATCATGGGATTGACCGGGATGTAGTAGGTATTTGAGTTGTCCTTCATGTAAGCCTTTACTGTGGTCGTCTTTCCACACCCGGAAGAACTGTGAAGGATGTTAATTCCTCTTGTGACATGCGCTAGAGAAATGAAATTCAAGATTCTTTTTGCTTGCCGGGTAAGTACAAACTCAGGGTCAGGCAGAAGGTCCACACGTTGATCTGCAAGCCGGAAAAATGCTTCCAGCTTTTCAATGACATTGCGATCCGTCTTAGGAGCGGACTTGCCTGCTAGGAAAGTTGACAACGTGGCAGGATTCAAGCTTGCAGATTTTGCCAATAGTGCCTGACTTCGAGTTGGGTCACCTTGCTGCCAAGCCATAACCCGGCCTTGCAAACTTGAACGCTTCTGAGAAATTTCCAATTTGATTTTGGTGGATGCATTCATTACGTTCTCCGATTACCTGTTTACAATGTTTAGATTTTCCATGAACGCGAGTGGATCGTTGTCATAAAAGTCAGGGTCAAATGCTTCACCATCATTCATCTGCTCTCTTACAGTTTTGTATTTTGGTGACTGGATACCATTTCGCTCCAATGCTGCATTCTGAGCTTCTTCCAATGCCCGTGTGCTATGAACAGTTATCCGGTTCAGGCTGATGAGCTTCTTACCGCCTTTGGCTTTTTTCAAACGTCGCTCCATCGGACTTTCGGTGAGCACTTCAATGGCGTTGACTTGCTCTTTCAGGATTCGCTTCTGTTCTTTCTGCACCGATTTGAAATCAGCTTCTGTCATCCCATCAATTCTTGAGTCCATCGCCGTGCAGATGAAGTTGTGACCCATGTCGAAAACGTAGAGCAGACCCGCGTTATCAATATCCCTGCGAACATTGACACGCTTGCCAACCCACCCTGCAAATAGCGGTGAACGGTACCGGGCTTTATCGTAAGAAATCCCGGCAGCCTGTATCGTGCGCTCGCCGCATGGCAAAAGAAGAATATCCAGCGCACGTTCGCTTTCGAGCTTGCGAACCGGCACAGTGCTTTGAGCGGCTTTGTTTTCGGGAGGGGTTCCTATGCCATCGTGATATTTGTGCTCGTAGATATTCTCAATCCATCTATCTATCAACGACTGCAGGTCTTCCGGGTTCAGGTTCAATCTCACAGGTTCTGCGCCCTGCTTCATCAGGCGTTTGGCAAAAGTTCTGCGTGACTCTATGGCTTTCCGACCGGCAACGTTGTGTCCGATATAACCATCCAACTCCTCAAACAGGCACATGGACATCGTGCGGAAGAATCTTTCGATATGCGGTTTCTTTTCTGGTGAGAACGGCGGGACGGTTATGGCTTTGATGCCTAGAGTTTTGAGCGCGAGATTTATCTGGTTGCAGATATAATCTTTACCGTTATCGCGCACAAAGATTTCCGGCACACCCCAATCCGTGATGATTGAGCGAATCAACGCGGCCACACCCATGCCGGAAGAGCTTGGCGAAACGTAGCATTTTGGTTTACGGGAAAAAATATCGATGCCGCCAATGATGGTGTAACGCTTGCCGTCATTGCACATGACATCTGCGGGTGTGGAGTCAAGCTCAACATAATGCAGGAAGTGGTGCGCTTTTTCTGACTGCGACCCGAACGCCAGCGCATATTTACTCTTCCATTTGTCAGGATTTCTAAAATGCTCCATCAGGTCGGGGTTTTCCTTTTTCCATTGACGAACAAAACGGGAAACGGTGGTGCCCGACACGATATTTCCTGGATAATCATCAACAAGGTATTCCCATATCCGAGCGTCACGACAATCCGGATTAAATCTGAGTAGTGCCGGGATGAATCTACGCTGGGCTTCGTTGAGTTTCGACCGCGACGACCCGAAACTCTTCACCCTCAAACCATACAGACCGTACTTGTCATACGATTTTTTCCATCGGTAGTAGGAGTGTTTTGAGATCCTGAAATTTTCACAAAGCTCAATGATGAGCTGGGTTTTATTTTTTTCCTTTGAAGCTTCGATAATCCTGCCGATACCCTCGATAATGTCGAGGCGTTTTTCTATCAAGATGAGATGTTCAGGCTTTAAAGACTGGTACCAGGCACCAAGGTCGGAGGAGTTAGACGTGATACCTCCACCCGCACTTTCGTGCCCCGTAGGGGTAAATGTCTTTTCTTTATTTTTGCCTTGTAGCCCGGTACCAAAACTTATATTTGCTCCCCTTGTGGTATCAAACTCATTAACCTTCATGCCCTGAAAGGGTACTTCCACGAAGGGGGCCGGGGGGATTTGGCTATCTCCTCCACTCTCATGAGGGGAGGCAGGGAGGGGTGTGGATTTCGACTCAATCAATTTCGCTTGCAACGGTGTTGGAAGCGATACAGCTAGAACCTTTGTGAAGGTTTTCCCGTTTTGTTTTTCAGATGGGAATTGCTTAGCTTCATACACCCCAGATTTGATGCGCCGCTCAACAGTTCTTCGGTCGCACCCGGCTATCTGCATCACCTGCCTAATCGAGATCGCCTCACTCATCACGCCAGCCCCCGTTTAAGCTCACGCTCTTTCGTGGCAAGTTGCGCCTTCAAAACCTGCAACTGCCCAAGATCCATAACATCATGCGAGCGACGGTCTATGAATTTTCCGTCATGCAATTTGCATAAATACTCTGTGATCGCAGTGGAGTTACAGGCGACTTCAAAACTGTGGATATATTCAAGCGGGATATGTCGGTCACTGTCTGCCCGTGTCCAGCTATCAATCTGCACTTTCGTGATCGTCTTGCCGTTGTCCAGACTTGCCGTCATGAGTTCGCCAATTTGATCACGGTTTTTTCGAGATTCGCGAATCACTTCGTTGATGACACCGCGTAGTTGCAGATCGACATTGCAAGACCCGTTAACAGGCGCGGACGGAAAATTGTCTTTTTGAACATCAGCAATATAATCATCAATCGTCATTTGCTGTGGGTGCGTTACCTGTCGTCTGCGAGTCATCGACTTCCCCTCCCTTCACAGGGAGGGATTAGGGGAGGGTTGGCTTTGGTCTGGTTCGCGTCTATTTTTTCTAGCGACTTAGACATTGTGCGGTTCTCCAGAATTACCTAGACTAGTTGCATCACAAAAACTATTAAGAGGCCGACCATGCAGAAACTGTCCGAGAAAATGACACCGACTGAGCTTTATGAGTTTTAGCAGCAGGAATGCGAGAGGTGCTTGCCCCAGCCTTTGCGCTCCGACCACACCCTGCAATACCTCGACTTGCACGAGATGGCAGAGCATGAGCAGAAGGTTATTTTTGAAAGGCAAAAAGACGCTGTTAACCATTTGATCGAGATCCTCGAAATGCAGAAAGCAAGTACTGCTCAAAATGCAGTGACTCTGCGGCGACTCCACCCAGAGTCTCTAATTGTTTACTGGTGGAGGCTTGGAAACCTTTTGACGCTTCTAAAAGACGCGGAGCAAAATGATCGTCAAACTCCGCTTGCTCCGAGCTGGTCAGCTTTCTTGCGGGCTTCCCTGATTCGCCGGTAATGGGGGTTTTCATAATGATCTCGTGTTATAATTTTGAGTTAGAAAGTGGGCGGTTAAACTTGGAGGTCAACCCGCCCACCTTCCGGTTGACGCAGAGGTACGAGAACCGCATTTTTTCTATCTGGAAAAATTTCGTGAATTTTTTTTTTGACTCGTTTGGCAATCTTTAATTCCAGGGGCTTTGACATCTGCCGCCTGTTTACGACTCGATTAAAATAAGGGTAGGAGTACCCCAACTCTTCACAGAGTTCGGTTTGTGAAATTTCTTGCTCGATAAAGACTTGAATTGCGGGATTTTCTATATTCATTTTTATAACTGTTATTGCTTGTTTATAACCTTGTACGGACAATAAGCCTAAGGCTTATGTTTTGTCAACTAAAAATATGCATTTTCCTTATGGAATATAAGTTTGAGGTGGTTTCCGCCAACATGATGAGAGCTATAGGTGTCACGTCGCTTGCCAAGCTGGCTAAGGCTCTCGACATAACCCCGCAAAGCCTTAATAAACATAAGAAAAAGGGATGTATTCCAGCCAAACACATCCTTAATTTCTCAAAAAAATACAATATCTCTATTGAATTACTCGCTACCGGGGACATCCCTGGGGTCGCAGAATTGCTGGCAGAAAGAAAAAATATTTTGCCAGGTGCTGACAAAAGTTCCATGCTGGGATATAATTCCGCCTCATCAAACACAACTCAACGGGAGTTGGAGGAGGAACCCATGTCGATATCGGACAAGGATCTGCTGATTGATTTCTTAAAAAGAGAAAACAGCGACCAGAGGTCACGGATTGCTGAGCTTGAAGCTAAGCTGGTGGAAAAGCTCGCAGGCCAGGGAAGGCAAAGGAAAAGCGCGAGCTAAAAAAACTTGATGTCAACCTGAAGGTGGAGTGCCGCCTTTGCGACGACGGTTATCACTGGTTTCATAACTGCGCTAATTTACGCCAAGAACTAGATATATCCAGAAAGCATATAGAAGCAGGGAGGACAGAAAAACAGGTGGTCTACCACCCTGTTTTTTTTCTAGCAAATGTGTGAAGAGGCCGAGCTGAAAGACTTCAACCCTTTTGAAAACTAGGAGGGCTCGATGTCTCTAATCCAATGCAAGGAATGTAAACAGGAAGTCAGTGACCGGGCTTTGACCTGTCCGCATTGTGGTGTTTTGTCTCCACGACTCCAGCCTGAAATCTCCACTTGGGCAGTCGCCGCTGTCGTGCTCGCGTTCTTTATTTTTATCTTTTGGGTAAACAGCCCAAGATAAATCTGCCCCTACGTGCTTGCATACCATCTTCCATAAAAACCGAATAAACCATTGTTTTTAAAGGGTAGGGGCATGTTTCAAGACTATGCCCACACGTTGCCCCTATGTCTGCAGCCGTCGATTTTTTGCGTCAAATATCAGGATAGGGCCTTTCGGCCTTACACCGTGGGCCTGTTTCCGGGAACGAGGGTAATAAAAAAGGGCTTAAAGCGGCCTTTAAAGCCACTTTAAACCCTATTTAAAACCGCCTGAGATGCGAGTTATCCACAGTTTTTCGCAATCTAATGTCATTGCATAAAACGCGAAAAAAATTCATCCCGAAAACCCCTAACCCCTTATTCTATCCCACTATATCCCACATAATCCCGCCATATCCCGCCCATACTTAATGTTGCAAACCAACTGCCCCTCTACAGTTTTCGGGAAAATAATACCCTGTTATGGAAAAATATTTCCATTAATTAAATTCACATCCAAATGTAACCTATGTCAGGATATATAAATATAAAGAAACAGGTAATAATGATTTCAGAGAGAGCTTCATGTTAAATACGGAAAAGTTATTTCCACCGGAATCGATGAGCGTATTGATTGTCGATGACACTCGCCCAAATGTTCTTGTTTTACAACGAGCCTTGAACAACACTGGATACAACATTTCAGTCGCCTTCGATGGAGAAATGGCTCTTGACCTTATCCCAAAAATAAAACCTGACCTGATCTTGCTGGATGTCATGATGCCGGGGATCAATGGTTTTGAAGTGTGCAAACTCTTGAAAAAAGATCCAGCTATGAAGGACATACCCGTTATCTTTATTACTGCCATGGGAATGCCAAAAGATGTGCTGGAAGGGTTTGAAGTAGGGGCAGTGGATTACATCACCAAGCCTTTCAATCTTCAAGAAGTCTGCGTCAGGGTAAAAACTCACCTGACTTTGTCTGCCGCCATCAAAAAACTAATTCAGGACAGTGAAACCGATTCCCTGACCGGCCTGTTCAATCGGCGAACTTTTATGAAAAAGATTGAAAATGAAGCCATGCGCTTCAAACGAAACCAGAAACCTTTTTCCCTGCTTTTTGCGGATATCGATTTTTTCAAAAAAATCAACGATAGCTATGGTCATGCCGCAGGCGACGAGATCTTGATATATATCAGCAATATCCTGAACACAGAAAAACGAGAAGTTGACCAGGTTGCAAGATGGGGAGGAGAAGAGTTTCTGATTTTACTTCCTGAGACAAACTTAAAGGGAGCAATTCTACATGGCAATAAAATCAGGAAATTAATGTCAGCAAAACCCATTATCCATGAAGGGCAGGAGATTCACATAACCATGAGTTTTGGGGTCAGCGAGTATTCAGAAAATGCCAATATCGAAAAAATCATCGACCAAGCCGACCAAAGGCTTTATCTCGCAAAAAATTCTGGTCGGAACAAAGTTGTGTCTGTAGATGTGTGAGCCCAATCAAAGTTAACGCAGCAGGTCAGAGAGAAACCTTGTCATTGCCTGAGTCGCTATTTGGGTTTGTGTGCGAAGCGACAAGGCGCTTTTGATGGAACCGGGGTGCGTCAACACATACCATCCGGCTTTGAGTGTAGAAATTTCGCCATCACTTCCTAAAAATGAGGAGCTGTCTAGAAGTTCCTGATCCAATCTGTCAGAAATCACCCGCAGCGATAAAAAGGGCACGTCCTTTTCTTCAGCCACTTTAGCAATCGCCGAAGTTTCCATTTCTACCGCTTGAACACTATAGTGTCGCCCTAGTTCCTGCTTCGACACGGAGTCATGAATCACTTTATCAACTGTTAGCAGCCCACCCACTAACGCTTTTACACCATCGGGACAAGGGATATCCTTAGCACGATTTAACCAATCAGGATTGGGAGAGTATTTTCCATTTTCTTTTTCTTCGATAATACTATCGGCAATCACCAGATCACCAACATTTAGTTCCGGCTGTACTCCTCCAGCATAGCCAATGCTAATCAGGGCTCTAGGCTGAAAACGATCAATGACTTGAAGGGTAGCATCTTCAGCTCTTTGTCGACCAACGCCGGACCGAACCAGAACAATATTCTGTTTCCCCCATTTTCCGGGCCAGGCCGAAGTTTTACCCAGACGCACATGATCTGAAATATTCATGGCCTGTTTGATACCGGCAATCTCTTCCTTTACAGCTCCAAATATGGCAATGCAATCATTCATAGCCGAAAATTATAGCACTCTCATTCGATAAGGCAGTTTAATTTACCTCCCTAACATTAATAAACGACATTATAATAAGGTCAGCTTGATATAGCTCAAATATCGAAAAAGGAGAATAACCATGAAAAAATCAACAGTAGGTTCTGGAACAATAGAATCCACGGCCAAGTCGAGCAAATGGCCCTTGCCTATCGCAATTACTTGATAGAGCGGTATAATCCGAATAGCGCGACCCCGGTGCTCATCGTTTCACGTCACCTCAATGTCCCCAATGTGTTTCTTGGCACACTCGTTCTTCGATACGATCTTGAAGCCGATCAATTCCATAATGAGGATAGAGCAATAAAAATTCTTGAAGCTTGGCAGAAAGCTGAATAGAATGGGATTCTCATTTCCCCCTAAAGACATTTTTCTACAAATTTATTTTTTTTCATTCCCAATCACTCAGGAGAAATCTTTAATTCATGGCAAAGCAAAAACTGAATATTCCGGTAAAAAGAGGAGACAGGCTTGAGTTGGACGTCGAAACCCTGGCCTCCAGCGGCGATGGACTTTGCCGACACGAGGGTTACACCTTGTTCGCACCGGGTGGACTGCCCGGCGACCGTGTCCTCGGAAAAATAACCAAAATTACCCCGCGTTTCGGCGTGGTGGATATATTGAAAAGAATTGAATTATCGAAAGATCGTGTCGATCCACCTTGTCCGGTTTTTTTCAAATGCGGCGGATGCAAATTCCAGGACCTGAATTACGAAAAGCAACTGGAGTTTAAGGTTCAAGTGGTCAAAGACAGCATACAGCGCATTGCCCATTTAGAAATCCCAGAAAACCTTGAAATTATTCCAGCCGATAACGGATACCAATATCGCAACAAAGGCAGTTTCGCGGTGACCGGAAAAGGAGGAAAACCCCAGATCGGGTTTTACGCAGAAGGTTCTCATGATATTGCCGACTCAGCCAGTTGCGACATTCTCCTGCCAAAGATTAATGAAACAAAGGAATGGCTGCGTCAGCTTGTTGAAAAATACGATATCTCTATCTACAACGAGAGCAATTACCGGGGACTCCTTCGTGGGTTGATCATTCGGCATTCAACATCTACAGGAGAAACTCTGGTCGGATTGGTCACTTACAAGGGCAAGTTCCCAAGAGGGTTTCTCGCAGAGTTGACCAATGAGAGTGATTTAAAAAAGCTGGGCATTGTTGGGCTGATTCAGAACGTCAATATGCAAAATACCAACGTGATCATGGGGCCAGAAGACCGGGTATTATGGGGCAAAAATCGTTACAAGGAAAGTCTCGGAGGGTTAACCTTTCACCTTTCCCTCGGCTCCTTTTTTCAGGTTCATTCTGGACAAGCCGAAAAACTCTATGCCCTCCTCAGTCAATGGACTGAAGAAGGCCAAAGCATAATCGATGCCTACAGTGGGTCGGGAGGCATCGCCCTTTGGCTAGCGAAACAGGGTAGAAATGTTATAGGGATTGAAAAATTTCCCCCGGCAATGGAAGATGCCAGATTGAGTGCCGAAAGTAATGGGCTTTCAAATTGTCGCTTCTTGACCGGAACGGTGGAAGAACATGCATCTGTTTTGGATGAGACTATTCACACCTTCGTTGTGGACCCACCTCGTAAAGGCTGCTCAGAAGCAGTAATTCAGGCCTTAAGAGATGCTCAGCCACAACAAATCATTTATGTTTCGTGCAATCCATCAACACTGGCCCGTGACCTGGAACGCCTCGAAGGATATAAAATTCAGGATATCCGTTTGATCGACATGTTTCCACAGACTCAGCATGTTGAAACCGCCGTTCGCCTCACCAAAGTGTCATAGGAGAAAACGGGATAAAGCCTGGTTAGTTGCCTGACTGGGCAATTAATGGTATATCTAGAACATGGAAAACAGCCTGAAAATCCGCTTGTTAAAGCAGACTGATCTGCTTAGTTTCTTCGATGAGTCTACTCTAGCGAAGTTGGTTGAACATTGCCGGGAAATTTCCCTATCTCCAAAAGAAGTTCTTTTCCATGAGGATGATCTTGAAAATGCTATGTACCTCATTCTTGAAGGAGAGCTTGAAGTTTTCAAGGGACCCAAGCAGATTGCGGTTTTAGGTCCCGGGCAATATCTCGGGGAAATGTCGCTGATTGAATCCAAAGCCCGTTCCGCTTCTGCCCGGGCAGAGCAGTCTACCTTGCTCATGGAGATCAATGAAGAGCATTTCCACACTTATCTGGCATCAGAACCTCAGGCGCTCCTCTCCATCATGCGTACTCTCTCTGGTCGTGTCCGTAGCGATCTCGAAACGATGATAAAGGATATGCGCCAATTGAGTATTTTCACCCACGATATCCGGAATTACCTGAGCACCCTGGGCCTCGCTGAACTAATCTTTGAAGATACCATCGAGTTACTGGGTGGCACGGATCCCAATCATAAAAAGCGAGATGGGTTGGAGGATATGGAGAAATGTCAGGATGTAGTCCAAAAGGTGCGAGTCAACCTGATGGAACTTCTAGACT
>JAJDBH010000064.1 GCA_029261455.1 Nitrospinaceae bacterium | reverse complement strand
CTGGACTTTTCTGAACGTCACTTGATGAGGACCAAACATTTTCGTCCCTTCATCTATTTCCGTGATGCAAACCTTGTATTCCGTGGAAACAAGCCAACGCCCGAACGCAGACATAAGTGTATCGAAGAACTCCTGAAAGTCAGGCCCAGCAACGATCTCCAGATCCCTTTTCCTTGCAGAGGGACGATAACGAGCACCAAATAAAAAAGGAATCAAATCACACATATGGTCCGGGTGATTATGAGTGAAAAAAATCCGGTCGATATCGAGGTAAGTGATTCCCAGATGCAAAAGTTGCTTCAAGGTTCCATAGCCGAAATCAATCAGGGTGTTTGTGCCCTCTTCCTGAATGAGCGCACCAGAAGAATTGCGCTCCAAGGAAGGCACTGCTGTACCAGAACCCAATATTGTGACCTTCATAGATTCATCCCCACTAGGCGTGGGGCCAATGAGCAATAATTTTTCACTGTCATCAACGAAGTTCTCGGTTCAACGAGCCATTGATCATTAGGTCCAGCATCACGCTGGTATCGAGTGGAGCACCTCCACCGGTAATTTGCGATGTCTTTTCATTGCGGGCAACCGCTCTCTTAGCTCAAAAAGTCATTACTCATCGGCCCCGCGCGGAACGGAAAATGCCGAACGAGCTGGTGTAACCGTGTAGAAAAGTAGTCTTCCCAACTGGCCCGATCTCTCCGTTGCAGAAAAATCCTCCCAAAGGAATTTTGCCCAGTTTACCTTGAAACATATCGGTGTCGTGATTGGGCTTTCCATATAGGTATTCACCACGGCCCAGACAGGAAAACAACAGAGCACCCTTGGCATTTTCAGCGTTACCTTGATTCAGGTAGCGAGTCAACATCACATCCAAGTCTTCTGCTGACATCTTTTTATCGCGTAGATGAAACTGCACCAGTTGTCCATTTCTTAACAGAGCACCGATAGCAACGGCTCCGCTTTCCCTATCAACTCCCATCAAATTGCGGATAAGAAAATCTCCCTGCTGGGGATTGTCTTTCATGGGGTCCATTTCTATTCCCAGAAACAAAGAACTCTGGATCAGCTTTTTATCTTCATCTGACAAAGTTCCATTCAGTTCCTGAAGCACTTCCAGCGGCGGCTTTCCTCCCAATTCCTTCAGCAGGTTGTGCTCGCATTGGGTGATTTGCATGGGTTCACCAATGGGGCGGCACCCTTGCGCTACAATAGTATCGACCTCGATATCACCGCTCAACGCTATGCCAATCAGCCCACTATTATAAATTTTATCCCCCAGATACATTGCATTCCCACCTTGCGCCTGAGCACCACTGGCGAGGCCTCCAACTTTCTTACTATTGGGGTAGGCAAAATCCACTCCTGCCAGAAACTCTTCGCCTTGGAATGAAAAAGGGTCTGCCAGAAAAACAAAATGAGGATTGTCCTTCACATCCACCTTTAACCATTCGCGCCAAACGGAAGGAGAGGTGTCCTGATCAGGCAGCTCGGTGGTCTCGGACTGGATCGTCTGAATTTTCACACCAGGCAATTCAGCACAAGTGATGCTGACCGCGGCCTGTTGCTCTGCCTCTTCGCCATTGCCGATGATTCCACCTCCAGAACAGCCAAAGAGCAAGCCCGGTTTGAGATAGCGGCTGACTAACTCGGGAACCTTGTCATAGAACTCCTTGAACTGGGGAGAAACAAAAACAACGGTCAAGTCGGCCTGATCTTTACCAAGTTGTTGAATGGCAGATTCTGCCGCTTCTTGAATAGCACTATCAATGTCGGTTTTTCGGGAGAGAGCGGAAACCCACTTCATGAAGAACTCCTTTTTTATTAGTTTTGGATGTTAGATGCTAAGTTTCCGCTTTGGATTTCCCTAGCAGTAGTTCAATCGCTGACTCGGCCGCCTGCGTTCCGCTCTGGATACAATCAGGAATTCCGATCCCACGATAGGCGCTTCCTGCCAGAAAAAGACTTTCTTGCAGTTCCTGCATGATGGTATCGATGCGTGCAGAATGATTCACTTGGTATTGCACATTGGACTTTCGGTTATGGAAAACCTTACAGAAAACCGGTTCTTCTGTGATTCCCATAATTTCCTTAAGGTCCTGCTTGACCAGTCTGGTCATGGTTTCTTCGTCTTTTTCGGCAATGTCTTCCTGTAGGGCTCCGCCCAAATAACAGCGAAGCATGACATGCCCTTCAGGAGCCCTGTGCGGAAATTTCGACGAGGTCCAGGTGCAAGCAAGAATGCTACGACCTTCGCATTTAGGCACAACAAACCCAAACCCATCAAGGGCGTGGGAAAATCCTTCTTTTTTATAAGCAATCGTCACCGTAGCAGTGGAAACATATTTGATCTGCTTTAAAAGTTCAGCAGCTTTGGGCGTGACCGATTGCAGGAATCGGGCTGTGATATGACCGGGCGTAGCCAGTATTAACGCATCGGCTTTCTGCTCGCCACCCCCTTCCAAACGCACAGACCAGTCACCCTCTTTTCCCGTAATAGATTCCACTCTGGCCCCGGACTGAAATTGGATATCGGGAGATTTTTTAATCACAGCTTCGACCATTTCTCCCAGACCATCCTTAAGGGTCACGAACAAACTAAAATTACTTTTAGGACGTTTACTCGCATTCAGAAGCATGGCTTTTTTTCGTGCCAGCATTCCTAAAATCAAGGATCGGTATTTACGTTCGGTCTCAACAAACATGGGGAAGGTGCTGCCAATGCTCATTGTCTCGGGGTCGCTGGCATAAATACCAGCCAGCATGGGCTCAGCCATTTTTCTCAGCGCTTCCTCCCCCATCCTTCGGCGAACAAACGAAGCAAGGCTTTCATCACTTTCATCGGCTTTCCGGGGTATTAAAAGGTCGAACGCCATGCGGATTTTCCCTGACAGACTGAATAGAGGCGTCAGGGCAAACGGCAAAAACTTGGTGGGGATCATCAGGCTCAATCCATCCGGCATCGTCACCAACTTGCCTCCGGTATACACGTAGGTGCTGGGTGCTCCCGGGTTGGTTGAAACTAAATGCTCTCCAATCCCCAATTGTTGGCATAATTGAATGGCCGCCGGTTTTTGCGAGATAAAAGAGTCTGGCCCTCGCTCAATGACGAACCCATCAGACCTTTCTGTGGCAATTTTTCCGCCAAAACGATCCCCACCCTCAAGCAGGACACATTCCAGCGAGGCCCCTTCTGATATTTCTTTCTGGATACGGTAAGCCGCTGCCAACCCGGCGATTCCGCCTCCTATAATGATAATTTTTTTCATGAACGCATTATGTCAGGTTTCCCCTTTTCTCGCAATATGATGCAGATTTGCTATTTAGCAGATAAGGTTATTGCTATTTGACGAAAGGATTTGGTATATTTTTGATGTTCCATTAAAATACATACCAATAGTAAGCCCATTAATTTTGTCAGGAGACCCGACAATGTCTAATTCTGCTGCGGCGTTGAGAGAAGCCGTTGAATTTGAGAAAAAAGCCTTGGAAAAATACAAGGAAGCTACCGCTATGGTTAAGCATCCTGAAACCAAAGAATCCCTTGAAAAAATAACCGCCGAAAAAGCACAGACGATTGAATCCATGCATTGGGTCATCATGGCAGAAGCGGGAGAAATCGAAACTGAGAAACCCGCACCCGTTGTCGAAGGCGAAGAGCCTAAGAGTGGAGCCAGCAAATGTCCTTTCTCGGGAGCCTTAGCAGATATGGGCATTGATATTACTAAAATGTCTAAAGAAGAAGCTATGGAAAAAATGGGGGACATGTCAAAAATATTTCCAGAAGGTTCAAATTCATAACCTGCCATGAAACTGAAAACTCCTTTCGACCTGTTGGTGGAATGCGGAGGTTGCGGGCTTGAAAACCTGATTTCCGAATACAGCCCCGGTGTGCCCGCGATATGTAATCAGTGCCGGGAAAACATGATGGCCTACAATTTGGTCGACACACATCAAGGCCATGTCTGCAATTCATGTCAACGAGCTTTATTGCTAAAAAAAGAGACTGATTTCGTAAATGGCGAATCTGAATGCCAATGTGGGGGTCAGGACTTTACAGAGCTGAGCATGAAGGATTTCACTGACGAGGTAAGCAAGGCCGAAAAAGAGGCTTTGGACGATGCCGATGACGACCCCAATTTCGATTGGTGCCGTCCCGCATCGGACCATGAAGCCAAAGAAGATTACAACGAAATATTTGATGACGACCCCGGATTTAGTTAGACCTTAACGTCCAAAGTCATGTTAAATATGGAGATAATCAAATATCCCCTCGTAAAGAAATCCTTTCCTTGTTCATTAAAATTATTTAATTTATTTGTCAAGCTCCCGAAAAACCCTTTATAATATCCCCTCAATTTTAAAAAAATAAATTTTTTTTAGAAAACTTAATGAAAGAAAAAAAGCCCATTGACGGCTCAACTTGGGATAGCAACCTGAGCCAAGCCGTTGATTTAATAAATTCCAGCAATAGTTTTTTATTCAGTGGAGATATTGATCCCGACTCAGTGGGGTCCATGTTATCCCTCTCCCTATATCTGGATCAGTTGGAAAAAAAAGTTTTTCTAATCATCCCCGAACCACTTGGAGATAACCTGGATTTTTTTGAAAAAATCATCCACTACAACTCCATACGTATTCTCAGAACACAGGATGATATTGATACGGTTAAAGATGAAATTGAAGCTGTTATTTTCTGTGACACCGCCAACACAAAACTGGTCCCATTTTATCCCCATATCTCAAAAAGCATATTATCGAGAAAACCCAACGTCGTAGAAATTGACCATCATTTCGGAGCAGACAGCGAGGAGTTAACCGATTACGGTATTAAGCTGTTTCGCAATGCCAATGCCAACACCGAAATCATCGGGGATGTTCTCGAAATGCTTTACGATAAAAACCCGGAAAGACCCAACCCCTTCAGCCAACGTAATATTATTCTAGGACTGATAACAGGAATACTCGGTGACACCGTGGGCGGTAAAGTAATCCATTACAAGGAAGACTACGACCACTGGATGCAAAAACTCGGGGATCAGTTGAAAAATATTACACGCTGGAGAGACTCTGATGAAAAAAGAACAGAGGATTCTCGAACTTCAAAGTTTGGTGACGCCACACAAGTTCTCGATTACCTGAACAAGCTGACAGAAGATCAGGAAAGCTGTTTAAATTTATTAAACACCCGTATTGAGAGCAAAGGAAATATGGGCTTTTTAAGCCTCCTTCCTTCATCTTATGAGGAAGTACATGGGACCTGTCAACCATTTGAGTCAGACTGGTTTGTTGATATCATGGGTTTGCTTCTGAACTCTGTGCCGGAACAATCTGGACATGCTGGAATAATAATTTTTGAAGGAAAAAATGCAGAGGCTCAAGATTGTATTTTCATCAAAATTCGAAGGGCTGTAGATTTTTCCGGCGTGGACCTTCGCACCGGCGAAGGTAAAATAAAGGAATTATTCGGTGATCTTTATATGGGCGGCGGGGGACATGCAGGAGCAGTGTCTTTCCGAATTCACCCGCTGGAAGAAAAAGAACTTCTAGCGCAGCTAGACAATCTTTTTGATTTTTTTAACAACGCTATTGACGCAGGCAAAAAGTAATAACAACGCCTCTCTCAAAAACCTCTCTCCGTCTCACCCTACCCATTTCAAGTATTAAAACCTCAAAGCTTCTAAAGCTTGAAATTTTGGAGAATCAGCCAAGAATATAAGGTCTGCTTCCTTAAGTTTATTACGGCGAAGATCCAGCTTTTTTAATTGCGACAATTTGGAAGCCTTTGTCATTGAGTCTAAACTTTTTCGAGTGATGGTGTTGCCCATAGCCTCCAACTCTTCAAGTTGACTTAAAGTATTGGACTCGACAAGCGCCTGAAACCCAGAGTCCCCCACAGGCACACCAGAGATCCTTAGTTTAACCAGATTTTTGAAACTCCCGGAATCGGCTAAAATTCGCAAACCTTTTTCTCTAAGGTCGTTGCCACTCAAATTCAGTTCTTTTAATCGACTAAGGTGTGGAGATCGAGAAAGAGCAAGGATTCCAACTGCTGTGATCCCTGTATTTTCCAGATTCAAGCTTTCCAGTTGCGACAGATTTGGAGATTCCGCCAGCAAGAAAAGGCCTTTGTCTCCCACTGCATTGCTCATCAAATTCAGGGAGGTCAGATTTTTGAGAAACGGAGAATTGGCAAGGTCCTGAGCTCCGTGGTAATCAAAATGGTTATTCCGTAAAGAAAGAGAAACAACCTCATCCAGCTTTTCATATTGCGCCAAAGAGGCTATGTCTTTGTTATCCAACCTCTGTTCATTAAGGTTAAGTGTGTTTTCGGTTCTCTTCTTCTCAACGAGAATCCGTGAGCGCATAACCCGCAGAGCGATTTCTCCTGTCCGGCTATAATTATTATCCTGCATATAAAGCTGCGCAAGATTATTCAAATGCTTAGACCCTGCAATATCCAAAGCTCCGGGATCACCAATATGATTGGAATCAAGAACCAGAACTTCGAGCCGACTTAAAGTGGGAGAATGCGCCAGAATGCGGGCACCCTGATCGGTAATTTGATTCCAACCCAGGTTCAACTGAACCAGTTTTTCAAAAGCACCGGCCTGCGCCCAATCAGCAAGACTTTTATCAGTTACAAGGTTGCGACGAAGGTTGAGGACGCGAAGTTTGGAAACCACTGCACCGTCTGGGAACCGGGTTAATTTCTGTTGTCCCACTTTATTCATTTCCAAATCAATAAACCGAAGACTCAACAAGGACTGAGACTTCGCAAGGCTCAAGGCCCCAAAGTCGGCAACCTGATTATTGACCAGCTCCACGGTTTCAAGATTGGGAAGATTTTTTGAAAGCGCCAGGCTTTTCGCTCCCTCATCGCCAATCTGATTGGCATTGAGAACAAGATGCCTCAACTCTGGCAATGGGCCTGTGCCCACAAGAACTGCCAGTCCCGCATCTGTGATTTCATTCCAGCTCAAATCCAGCTTTTGAACGTGGGATAAATCTTTATTCCGGCACAAAAAAATGATTCCTGCATCTCCCATTCGATCATAGGAGAGATCTAGAAACAGGTCCTTGCGGATCAATCTATCATTTAGAGTCTGGATAAAATTCAGTTCTTTTATTTTAGGCTGCATCAATCAACCACCAATATGAGGATAGTCCGTTTTCACCCCATTCAATTCCTGTAGACGTTTGGACTCATGCAAGAGTTCAAGTCCCTGAGGATTGATTAGGTTATACGACAGGTTTAGTATCTGTAGGTTTTGCAATCCAGAGAGTTCAGACAGAGCCTGCATTCCCCTGAGACCAATTCGGTTGGCATCAAGATGCAATTCCTTTAAATTTTTAAGACACTTAGAATTAGCCAAGGCCTCAGCGCCCAGGTCTCCAATACGGTTAAACGAAAGGTCCAGCTTTTCAAGCTTGGAAAGACTTTTAGAGTTAGCTAAAGCTACAGCCCCCTCATCGCCAATCTTATTGGTGTATAAGCTAAGGTAACGCAATCGAGTCACAGCGTCTGACTCGGCCAGAGCCTTGGCTCCACCATCACCGACCTTATTTTCATACATCCAGAGTTCTTTTAGCGGTTCAAAAAACTCCGACTGAGCCAACTCCTCCACACCCAAATCCTTGATTTTGTTGGTATGAATATAAAGGATTTCAATATCAGGAAGAGCCACGTTTTCAGCCAAGTCTGCGGCAATCTCGTTATCGATCCCTCTATTGGAAAAATCGAGGGTTTTCTTATCCTTACTCAAGCCGCGCTTGATCCACTTTCTGATATAAGAAATATCTTCTGCCATAACTGCCCCGGAACTAGGTAAAAAACTCCATTCTATAAAGGTGCAGGGAAAAGTAAAGAGTTAAATGCAGAATCTTGGAAATTCCTTATTTTACTGTGCTGTATCGGACCTCTGACCCGAAATTCATAAGGCGGTAAAAGTGTTTTTTGGGAGTAAAACTGACATAATACGAGCTATTTTCCAATACTTGTAACAAAGATCATAATGAAATCACAGGCATTCACTTTTCCTTTCTGGTTGCTGGTAGTAATTTTAGTTCTTACTGGCTGTAACCCGTCTCCTTCAACAGACGGTTCTGTTTTTCGCATGTCCATAATAACCGAGCCCCCTACCCTCGACTGGACCATGGCGACAGACAATGTTTCTATCACTATTCTCACCAATATTATGGAGGGGCTCACCCAATACGACTCCGAATTAAACGCCAAACCTGCCATCGCAAAAAGATGGAAATACTCAGAGGACGGTCAGACCATCACTTTTTTTCTGCGCAATGATGTTTATTGGAGTGACGGGAAACCCGTCACAGCGGCAGACTTTGAGTATTCCTGGAAACGATTGCTCGCACCAGAAACAGGGGCCCAATACGCTTACTTCCTCTTCGACATTAAAAATGCATCGAAATATAACTCGGGAGAAATAACCGATTCCAGTCAGGTCGGAGTGCGGGCACTGGCTCCAGATGTTCTTGAAGTTCGGTTAAAAAAACCTGTCAGCTACTTCCCCAGCATCACCACGTTCATGGTTACACACCCGGCCCGGGAAGATATTATTCATCAACATGGTGATTCCTGGACAGAGCCTGAAAACATTGTCACCAATGGTGCCTATACCTTGGAAGAATGGGAACACGAATACAAATTGGTTTTGAAAGCCAACCCTAAACATTACGAGGGAAAACCCGCTGTGGATGCCATCCGTATTTTTGTGGTACAGGAACCCACCACCGCTCTGACCCTATACGAAACCGGAGAGCTGGATTATCTAGAACTACCGCCTGTAGCGATTCCACATTACAAATCCAGCACCGAATACCGGAACAAGCCTCAATTAAGAGGTTACTATTATGGTTTTAATGTGCAAAAGCCGCCTTTTGATAATGTCCTAATCCGACAAGCTTTTGCTCACGCGATTGACCGATCCCGCATTCCAATATTCCTGAAAGGAGGAGAACTTCCCGCCTCATCATGGATTCCCAAGGGCATGTTTGGTTACAACGAAAACATTGGGTCAAAGTTTGATCCGAAAAAGGCAAGAGCCCTGTTGGCTGAAGCAGGCTATCCGAATGGCAAAGAATTCCCTAAAGTGACCGCAGTATTTAATACAGGGGGTGTTAACAGGATCATGGGAGAATTCATACAAGCCCAATGGAGGAAACACCTGAATATTCAGATTGATTTCGAAAGCTTGGAGTGGAAAGTTTTTCTCAGTCGGTTGGACCTGGACCCTCCAGAAATTTTCAGGCTTGGATGGGGAGCGGATTTTCCGGACCCCGACAATTTCATGAACCTGTTCATCAAAACCAGCGGTCAAAACCGGCTTCGATGGTCCCATCCGCATTACGATGAGCTTATCGCTCTGGGCTCTGCGTTAAAAATACCGGAAGAACGGCAAGCTGTCTATGATGAAGCCCAAGCGCTGCTCACCGAAAAAGAAGTCCCCATGATTCCCCTCTTTGTTTCCTCGCAAAACTTATTGGTTAAGCCGTATGTAAAAGGACTGAAGAATAACGCCATGGAACTTTTATATTTAAAACGAATTCGATTAGAAAAGCCTGTTAATTAAAGACACAAAAAAAGCCTGCCGGCAGATGCCGACAGGCTTTTATAAAAATATATTTTATTCAATCGCCAAGAATCCGCAGGCCTGATAACAAGCGTTGCAGTTGATGCACAAGTCCATATCAATGTGCGCCGCAACTTTACGGGTTCCCCCTGTGATAGCCCCAGTCGGACACGGCTTGATGCACGCGCCACAGGCCACACAATCCTCTTCCTTAACATAATAACGGTAAAGGCCAACACTCCGTGCCGCATCGCAGATTTGATCGACAATATGCCGTTCATATTCTTTTCGAAAATATTTTAATCCGGTCAAGATAGCCTTCGGTGCTGTTTCACCCAGCCCGCATAATGAAGTTTGGCTGATCTCTTCACACAACTCCTGAAGCTTGTCGAGATCTTCAAGTTTGCCTCGGCCTTCAGCAATATCTGTCAGTTTGTTTTTTATCAGCGTCAGACCAATCCGGCAAGGAGTACACTTACCGCAGGTTTCACCTTCGTTGAATCCGATAGAAAAAAGTGAAAGATCAATCACGCAAGCCGATGCATCATAGGCCGCAAAACTGGCCTGCCCCATCAACACACCCGCATCGATGAGACTTTCGTAGTCCGTTGCAGTATCAGCTTTTTCAGGGGGAAGGAACCCGCCGGTTACACCACCAACATGAATCACCTTGAGATCTTTTTTCTTTTGGATGCCACCACAATAATCGTCAATGGCTTCCTTAAAGGTCGTTTTCATGTCCAGTTCCATCAAGCCGTTGTACTTGATGTTTCCAGAAATCGCCCAGACTTTGCAACCCTGAGCATTTTCATTGCCCATCCCCGCGTACCAGTCAGCACCCTTCTTGATGATCGCAGGAACTGTAGCCCAGGTTTCGGCATTGTTCAAAACAGTTGGCTTGCCCCACAACCCGGAATCGCAGGAATGTGGTGGTTGTGCTTTTGGGAAAGGACGCTTGCCTTCAACCGACTGCATCAATGCTGTAGACTCACCACCGATAAACGCCTCAAGCCCTTCATGCACCCGAATGTTAATGCTGAAGTCTGATCCCATAATCTTGTCGCCGAGAAATCCTCTTTCTTTAGCTTGCTTGATCGCCAGGTTTAACCGACGAACAGCAATGGCATAATCCGAACGGGTATAGATGATCCCTTCCGTCGCGCCAATGGCATAAGCCCCAATTAGCAGACCTTCCAAGACCTGATGCGTCGAACCTTCCATAATGCTACGGTCCATATAAGAAGCCGGGTTGCCCTCGTCTCCATTGACCATGATGTAGCGGGTGCCTTTTTCGTCCGTCGGGGCTTTAGCCGCCTTTTCCCATTTGTCAGCCGTGACAAACCCACCGCCACCTTTGCCGCGCAAACCGGATTTCTTAACTTCCGCAATCACTTCTTCCGGCTTCATCGTAGTCAGAACTTTTTTCAAAGATTCATAACCACCGACTCCGATGTAATCTTCAATATTTTCAGGGTCGATAGCACCACCGTGTTCCAACGCCACACGGGTTTGCTTTTCCAGAGTCGTATAATAATCTTCTTTCGATGCGGCCTTCTTGAACACCTTGCCGCCAATAATATGATCGTTCAATATGTTTTTGACCATCGCCGGCTTGACTTTTTCATAAGTCACACGCGCTTCACCGGGAACATAAACGTCTACCAGAACATCGCGGCTGCAATAACCCCGACACCCGACCTGGCCCATTTCGCATTTTCTTTCACCGAGTGCAGCATTAGCTTCCAATTCACCTATCTGCTTCTGAAACTCGTCATAAACTCCCTGACTCCCTTCAGCAATTCCACTCAGGCTCATGCAGATGTTTATTTTTACCTGGCCCTGTTTTTGCTCAACGGCCTGGCCCTGTTCTTCAACGACTTCCATGAACGATCTCCGTTATTCGAAAGTTTTTTTACTTATTATTAGTTCAATATCCAGCCAGGGAAAACAGCTCCCGCCAGATTCTTAAATGTCTCATAAAACTCAGGAAAATTCCAGCCATTCTAGTGACCCGAACACGGATTGTCAATCCTTGCTTTCCACCTGATTTTGCAAGGCTTTGGGCAATTTATTAAAACCCTTGTTTTCAACTTCCTACAAGCTCAGCTGAACCAGTGATTCAGAGCTTCACTACCCTGTCACAGCAAATAGAGCATTTTCAATAAGGGTTTACTTCATTCATTCCACATCATGCCCTAACCTGATTTTTGGCGCAGAACCAGCAAAGTACTCCACTCCCCTCCGTTGAAGGCAAGTATCTTGAGTGCAATTGCCATCACAAACCCTGCAATGTATGTGAAAATTGAGGTTGATTGCTATAGAGCATAAATATAGACTGCCCAGCAATGTCAACCAACCTCCTAATTTTAAAAAATCATCCTAATGATAAAAGTAAATCAAAAGCCCGATAGCCCCTTAGACCATAAAACTGAATGCCTGATTCTGCCCTGCCCGGAAGAAAAAAAACCGGACGGAACGCTAAAAAACATTGATGAGACCCTCAATGGTGCCATTACTTCTGCATTTAAAAGCAAGCGTTTCACGGGAAAATCCAACCAAACACTTTTGCTCAATAGCACTGGCAGTCTGAAAGCCGACAACCTGTTACTGGTCGGAGTTGGCAAAGCTAAAGATGTGAATACAGAAACAATCTGTAAAGCGGCGGCAACCGCCGTAAAACTGGCTGAAGGATCAAACTTCAAATCTGCATCGGTTTATTTGAACGACAGTTGTTTCGACAAAATCGCTAAAGGTCCAGACTATGGCGAGCTCGCCGGAGCCGTTGCCGAAGGGGCAGGACTCGCCCTCTACCATTTTGACGAATACAAGTCCCGTGATAAAAAAGATGATCCACCAAACCGATTGCAAAAGTTGACCCTTATCCCAGCTACAAAAACCCGGCAGGCCACTTTGGCAAAGTCCATCACGCGGGCAGAAAAAATTGTTGACGCTGTGCATGCGGCGAGAGATTTAGTATCGCACCCCGGCAACACTGCGACTCCGACTTACCTGGCTAATCATGCTAAAAAAATGGCCCGCAAGAGCAAAATCACCTGCAAAGTATTGGGCAAAAAGGAAATGGAAAAACTCGGTATGGGTGCCCTGCTTGGCGTTTCGCGCGGTAGTAATGAGCCCCCAGCCCTGATCGTATTGGAATATTTCGGCGCCGCAAAAAGCAAAGCCCCCACCGTGATAGTGGGCAAAGGCGTCACCTTCGACACCGGTGGCATTTCGCTCAAACCGGGAGCAGGCATGGACGAAATGAAGATGGACATGTCCGGTGCCGCTGCAACATTGGGAGCCCTACAAGGCATTGCCGACCTGAAACTAAAAATAAACGTTGTGGGTATCGTGGCCGCCGCCGAGAATATGCCTGATGGGTTGGCCATCAAACCCGGCGATATTTTGAAAAGCATGTCCGGCAAAACTATTGAAGTGCTCAACACCGATGCCGAAGGCAGACTGGTGCTCGCAGACGCACTGACCTACGCCCAACGCTATAAACCCAAAGAAGTGATCGACCTCGCCACCCTGACAGGAGCCGTACTCATGGCATTGGGGCACCAGGCCGCCGCCGTCATCGGCACTAACCCTGCCATGATCAAACGATTGAAGGAATCTGGCGATGCAACCGGCGAACGGGTATGGGAACTGCCTCTATGGGAAGAATTCGAAAAAGCCGCCAAAAGCGATATCGCCGATCTTAAAAATATCGCGTCGCCGGGAGTTGGCGCAGGCAGTAGCATGGGTGCTGCGTTCCTCAAAGCTTTCGCAGGCGACCAACCCTGGACACACATTGATATAGCAGGCACCGCATGGGGATACGACAAACCCTACATCCCTAAAGGTCCGTCTGGTTATGGAGTGCGTCTGCTTGTGCATTATCTCGAACAAACTAAACACTAAACAAAAAAACATTCTTCATGACAAATGTCGTTATTATTTTCATTCACCTGCTAGCAGCAGGGATAGCACTGGGAAGCCTCGTCTATTGTTTGAAAGTCTATCTTCCCGTAGTCGAAAAAGGGCAAACCGTACGCGACGAAAATTCGCCTGCTTATAAAATCCTCGACATGATGGCACCGACCGTGTTCGCCAGTTTGCTCGTGCTGATAGGAACAGGTATCTACTTCCTGCTGGAAAACTATTCAGCGCAAGTAGGACTCAAACCCGGTTACTACAACCTGTTCGGGATAAAAATGGTGTTCGTGGCAGGAGCATTTTTCACCAGCATGTATGTGACCTTCTCACTAAGAATCCATATCTCGGATCTGGACCTTAGTCCGCAAAACAAAAAACTGGTGCCCGAAACCCTCAGAAAAATAATTGGCCTCAGCAAAATGACGATGTGGCTCGTCACCATCGCCCTGTTCCTCGGTATCTGGCTGGCCCGCTTCTAGCAGAGCAAAGCCCGCTAAGAAAACAATAATAGTTTACTACCAGCAATTCGCCGATTACACTGGCCGATAGCGGCTTTCCAAGTTTTGCACCCCTCGCGCTAATAAAAGGGTGAGCAGCAAATAGGTCAAAGCCACATAAGTGTAGGTTTCAAAATAATTGAAGTGCTTGGTGGCGTATTCGTTGCCGACTCGAAGGATGTCGGAAATGGCAAGCACTGAAACCAGACTGGTGTCTTTCAGCATCCCCAAGGTCTGATTACCGATAGCGGGAATAATGGTACGCAAGGCCTGCGGAAGAACGACTTGAAACATAGCCTGTTTTTCGTTCATGCCGAGACTGCGAGCCGCCTCACCCTGCTCTTTTGGAACGGCTTCAATGCCGGCACGAAACACATCTGCCATATAAGCCCCATAGCTGAAGCCGAACCCTGCCACCGCCGCGACCAGTGCAGGCATATGGATGAACTCCCCCAGGGCATAATAAATATAAAATAAAAGTACCAGTAGAGGAACGCCGCGTAACACCTCGGTATAAAAAGAAACTGGAATCCGAATGAAAGGATTTTCAGAAAGCTTCCCCAACCCCACCAGCAACCCAACTATGATGGCACTTGTACTGCCGAGCAGAGTGACTAATAGCGTGTAGAACACTCCAGAAGGAAGAAGTGAAAGCAGCTCCATATATCCGCCAGACTGTTCCTTGGCGATGAAGACTTCATTTGCAGGCAGGTAAACAAGAAACAGGAAACTCATTATCACCGCAAGATTCCACGCCCAGTTCTGTGTTTTTATTTGGGATGCATTAGTCATCGTTATTCTGTTAGTGACTGTATTTATTTAGGTACTTGAGCGGCTTGGCCCAGATCCCATTTTTTGTGGAGCTGGGAGACCGTCCCGTCTTTTAGAATTTTTTCCAAGGCAGCATTAACTTTGGTTTTTAGCTCAGCATCTTCTTTATGAAAAACAATGGCATAATGTTCGTTAGTCATTATTTCGCCGACCATTTTAATTTTTTCAAATAAAGGTTTATTTTGATTTTGGTAGAAAAGCGTCCCGGTACTTTCTCCAAGCACTGCATCAATTTTTCCGTTTATAAGGTCGTTCACGGCGTGGCCGTACATTTGGTAACCCTTTTTGCGAAAGCTGGGATCTTTTTCAAGAAAGAAATAAGCCGTGGTTCCAATCTGCGCGCCAATTAAAAAATTATTTTTCTTCGCGTCGGCAAAAGAGTCGATTCCTTCCTGATCTTTGCGGATCACCAGAGCCAGACCGCTTTTAAGATAAGGGTCGCTGAAGGCCATGCGTTCTTTACGCTCTTCCAGAACGGTGACAGAACTGATGACCATATCGAATTTTTGAGTGATGAGTCCGCCAAACAAACCGGCCCACTCGACATTGATCAGTTGAATATTGATCCCGGCTTCTTTTGCCGCAGCTTTCATGAGGTCTGGTTCGAAACCGATTATGCTGTTTCCCACACTCATGAAAGACATGGGCACCAGGGTGGCATCGGTCGCCACCAAATAAGTTTTCCCGGCGGGGGAGTTGTCGCAACCAAATATTATTAAAACAAAAACGATAATCAGGAGTTTTTTCATATTAAACGCGTTTAAGAGCTATTAAAAACGAGATGACGAATGATTGCATATCAAGTCATTTCTCGTTGAGTCCAGCGTCACGCTGGCGCCCAGTGGTGAAAACATCGGACACTGCGAATAAAACTCGAACCGAATCACCAATGGAATGTTGAGGACTATGAGCTTTACGATGTTGAATTGAAAGAGTCAGCATTTTCCCGCCAGAAAGTTCCAGTTGATAACGGGAGTGACTGCCAAAAAAATTTATCCCACGCAGGGTCCCTTGCAAAATATTAGTGGGTTCAGTTTGAGGTCGACCGGTATCAAAAAATAATTTTTCCGGCCGAACGTAACAAGTGATGTTTTGGTTTTCCAATCCGTTAGCTTCAGAAACGCATTGGATGCTCCCAGCAGCTCCTAATGAAACTGTAATCTGGTTACCAGTGCTTTGTTCTATTTTTCCGGTGAGCCGATTGACCTCTCCGAGAAACTCGGCAACAAAATCGGTTTCGGGTTTTTCATACAATTCAGCGGGTGTGCCTATTTGTTGCAGGCAGCCTTTATCCATGATCCCCATGCGGGTGGCCAGTCCCATAGCTTCTTCCTGATCGTGGGTGACAAACAGGAAGGTGATGCCTAGCGCTCTCTGCATTTCGACAAGTTCTTCACGCAGGTGCTGGCGCAAACTGAGATCAAGCGCGGAGAGGGGCTCATCCAGTAAAAGAATTTTCGGACGGTTGATGACAGCACGGGCCAGGGCCACTCGCTGTGCTTCGCCACCACTGATTTGCCCCGGGTGAACATCGCGCAAGGCTTTAAGACGAGTGATCTCCAGCAGTTCATCAACTTTTTTGGCAATATCGGATTCAGCATGCTTGCGAATGCGGGGTCCGACTGCGATATTATCGTAAACGCTCATGTGAGGAAACAGGGCGTAATTTTGGAAGATCAGCCCGACCGGCCTTTTTTCAATAGGTAAAGAACCGACATCCTGCCCTGCAATAGAAATAGTTCCACTATCGGGGGTTTCAAATCCGGCAATCATCCGCAACAGGGTGGTTTTTCCGCAACCGCTTCTTCCCAGCAGGGTGAAACGTTCGCCCGCCTCGATTTCCAGCGAGATATTATTCACTACGGTATTACCGCCAAAAGATTTGCTGATCGAGTCCAGTTTTACCATCTAATAGAGAACCTTTTTCATCGCAGGCTATGAAAGAGTTGCAACACGGGTGCATTTTATATAAATTCCAGCTTGAATCATACAAAGTAATAAGGAGAGATATGCGGGTACTGGTAATAGGGGGTGGGGGAAGAGAGCATGCATTGGTGTGGAAAATCAGTCAAAGCCCAAAAGTCACCGATATCTATTGCGCGCCGGGCAATGCGGGAACTGCTGAAATAGCCAAAAATGTACCGATAGCCGCAGATCAAATCGATCAGCTGTTAGAGTTTGCTCAGAAAAATGAGATTGGGCTCACGGTGGTGGGACCCGAACAACCTCTTGTGATGGGAATCGTCGATCGATTTCAGGAAAAAGGGTTGCGTATTTTTGGTCCGACCGCCCGTGCCGCAGAGTTGGAGGGTAGTAAAGCGTTCTCCAAAGACATCATGAAAAAATACGGCCTGCCTACAGCGGAGTATGAAATATTCACTTCTCTTGAACTGGCCCAAAGATATTTCGATAAAGAAACAGGACCCATTGTCGTCAAGGCAAGTGGTCTGGCAGCAGGTAAAGGTGTCATCTTGTGCAGCAACTCGGCAGAGGGCTTGAATGCGGTGGACACCATTATGAAAGACAAATCGTTCGGCGAGGCGGGGGACCAGGTGGTGATTGAGGAATTTCTCGAAGGCCAGGAAGTTTCGGTGCTGGCGTTTTCCGATGGCAACACGGTACTCCTTATGGACTCGGCGCAGGACCATAAAGCTGCGTTAGATGGAGACAAAGGACCTAACACGGGGGGTATGGGGGCTTATTCCCCAGCTCCGATTTTTACCGAAATTTTGAGGCAAAAGGTGCGTGATAAAATTATGCTTCCTCTGGTCCGCGCTATGAATAGTGAAGGGCGACCTTATAAGGGGATTTTGTACGCGGGACTGATGCTCACCAAATACGGCCCAAAAACTCTTGAATTCAACGCTCGTTTCGGTGACCCGGAAACTCAGCCGCTTCTCGTCCGCATGAAAAGTGATATTGTCCCGCTCTTTGAAGCCTGCATCGATGGAACCCTAGACCAACATGAATTGCAATGGAAACCGGAACCCTCGGTCTGCGTAGTGATGGCTGCAAAAGGTTATCCTGGATCTTATGAAAAGGGAAAAGAAATTTCAGGGTTGGATGAAGCAGGAGCCTTGCCCGGTGTTGTGGTCTTCCATGCCGGAACTAAAGCGGAAGAAGGAAAAGTCCTCACCAGTGGTGGACGGGTATTAGGCGTCACCGCTACAGGACCGGATACCCCCTCAGCAATTAAAAAAGCCTACGAAGCGGTTGCCAAAATTCAATGGGATGGAATTCATTATCGTAAAGATATTGGTCATCGAGTCAGCCATTGAATCAGAGGTTTTAAATATGAAAAAATAAGAGGGGAAACCCGGCGACCCGGTTCTCGTAAGCTGAAGAGACTTATTAGAAAACCGGTGCGCCCCAAAGCCCTGAGGTTTATCGTCGGGCTCCCCAAGTTAATTTTTAGTTCTATCTGCTTTTTCTAACTTTTTATTCTTTAGATATAATTCTTTTTGACATTCGTGTGAACAATATTTAGTTTGCGGGTGACGAGGGTGGTACTCTCGACTGCATACAATACAAATCTTGTTGTAAAATTTTGTCTCATTAAGGATTTCTTTTGGCGGCTCCTTGAATTTTTTTATATATGAAACTGCCTTTTTTGTGGATTTTTGTTCGAGGAAACTTTTAGCCTCTATTGAAAGAGTTTCTTTTCCCCGTAATACCTTTTTCAACTTTCCCTTGTTATCAAACACTTTGCATTCATAGGCCATAGCCCCAAACCTTTCATAAGGCGAATCAGGGCGGTCTTTTTATCAATTACGTTTTAATTGATAGATGTCCCAACTCGAATATTTATCAAATTTTGCGTGCGCTTGAGAATTGAAATGGAAAACCTTGATCCGGCAATAGGTCTTATTTACAGGGTCTGAATTTGTCTGAACCAAATGAGGTCGTAGTTTTAAATGGATTTCTTTATCCGTTGTGGTGGATTGAAGAACCATTTCTACGAACTTCCCCTTTTTTGCGAAGGTATTCCCTGCAAAGGCCACTTCACCATTATGAGTTTTAATCATGCTGACTTTATTCTCTTGGATGCTTAACGTTTTACTATTAAGCGAATTTGGATTGCCAGAGATCCATGTCCCCTCTACTGCTCGGGGACAATTGGTCCACTCATTATCATTCCAGTCCAAGGCAAAAGCCGGGAGAATAATTGCAAATAGTAGCAAGGCCATTGTCAGTGTCAGGATAATTGCCAGCCGCCCTATTATTTTGCGTAGTTCTAAAAAATCTCTACCCTTATAAAAATATTTCTGCGTTGTCATCTGAAACCTCTAATTTTTATTTGTCGCCAGCTCAGGCTTAAAGTTTTTAATATGATCGGTTAAGAACAAGGCGAATGAATCCATGCTGAAAGGCCATGCGTATTGAAAATCAATATCCGGATATTTTGCGCTCAAGGCGTTCAACTCTTCCGGAATTTCAATTTCAGAGTGAGATCCTCCCCGGGTGATCATCGTTGTGATGAGGATTATTTTGGAAACACTTTTCTCAACCAGCTCGTCGACCGCAGTCTCAATGGATGGATAGCAGAATTCGTTATAGGCAGTTTTTAAAATATATCCATCCAGGTTTGGTTTCATGCAAGAAGCCAGGTTTTCGAGTCCGGCCTGATATGGGTCAGATTCTGGAGTCCGTTTCCAGTTTCGAATGACCGCCTCCAGTTCCTTTTCCTCATTGGTTATTGCTCTTCCGGTTCGCATTCTTTGTTTGTGGATTTTCATAAAACCTTCTACTGCTTGTTGCGGGATGTCTTTGGGTAGCCCGCCATGCCCTACCAGAAGTACTGCCTGTTTAATGGTATTCATATTTATTTTATTCCTTATGTAACGTTGAGGGTGTTTTCAAAATCCCCCAACCAGTCATTAAATTTTGTAAAATTATCCATCTTCAGGACTCCAGGCAAACTTTCTGGAGTTCCTCTTCCTCCTGAAACAATTTTTGTTTTACTACTCAAACTTTTCCTGATTTTTAAAATCCCATCTTCCGGGTCCAACGGTTTATTGCCGGTCGAAATGCTTATGCAAAGCAGTTCGGGGTTATATTTATTAGCTGTAGCTATCACATCTTCAAGCGGTGTATTAAGACCAAGATAAATGATCTTTGCATTGGAAAGGCTGGTCACAACGGCAGACATGAGCAACCCCAAACTATGGGTTTCTCCCGGCAGGGTTGCCATGAGTGCTGTCCAGCCTTCTTTCCTGCTATTCAGTTGTCTCCACTTACTGGTCAGAAAACTGCTCAGACATTCCGTCGCAAAATGTTCTTGAGGAATAGTCAACTCGCCCGACTCCCACCCTGTGCCAACTCTTTCAATTAAAGGAACCGCACTGTCCACAATGAAACTTAAAGGTCCGACTTTATTCCACTGCTGATGAAAGCCCTGGAGAATTGCGTCATCATCGTATCCATGGATTCCCTTGATCCAACGTTCAACCAATAATTCGTTAGAGGAAACCTTGGCTTCTTCAGTAGAGGTTGGGTCAATAAAAGGTTTCAAACCCATCAACCCCTGCAATTCTTCAAGAGTTCCAGAGACCACTTTGCTGGCTCGATAACCCGCCTCAAGTGCTTTTGCAATGGCTCTGAGCCTTGGAACATCTTCTTTAGGATAGCGACGGTGGCCGGAAGGCAACCGTTGAGAGTGGGGAGTGCCGTAACGCTTTTCCCACACTCTCAAAGTATGCGTGGTTATTCCGGTCAGCCTTGCCAGTTCTCCTATCGAAATCAGGTTTTCCATTTTGTCAGCTTGGGTCATAGTAATAGTGATCCTTAATTGTTTGGCAATGATGATTAAACATTGTCATTAACAGAGTTTTCTTTAACTTTAGCTATGCCATCATTTTCAACATGGTTAATGATATTTAATCCGCTCGAAGTTCTCTCAACCAGAAAACTATGACCGGAAATTGAAAGATTAAACTTATTCCCGACCTTAATGTCATACTCATTCAGTAAATTCTGCTCTACATGAGTCAAGCCGACAAAAATGTTTCCCTTGCCTTCATACATATGCCTCACAATTTTTGAATTGGTGGTATGTCCAAATACCCATTCAACAGGAAGTCGATTATGGTCGTGTCCAACATGAGAAAGTACTTGCCCGGAAACTTTGGATAGGGATGAAATATTTCTAATAGGAACGATATTTTCCTTTGCTGTATTTTTAAATATGGAAGCATCGGTGATTTTCAGTCCACTGGAAACCCGCTCAAAAGTCACCTCAACATTTCGAATGGAGGTAATAAATTTATTACCAACTTTTATGCCATAGTGTTCAAATTTTTTCTGCTCAAATGAATTTAAACCAATGGTTCCGGCAGGCTTGTTAGAGTTGAGATCTCTTTCAACTTTGGCATTCAGTTTTTCAGAGAATTCCCAATTAAAGGATGCGGTGGAATGGTCGTGGTTCGAATGCGCCAGAGCTGTTCCTGAAGCCAAAAGAGTCATTGTCGTGATTGCCAAAGTTTTGAGGAAGATATGTTTTGCTTTCATTGTCCAATCTCCTTATTGATGAATTATAGTTAAAACTTATAACCTTGTATAAGTTTAATATTAGACGAATGTCTAGATTTGTCAATATATAATTAGACAAATATTGACAATATGTCTATATATTCCCATACATTATTGAAATATAAGGAAAAAATTTGGATAATATTTTCAAAAAAGATTGAACGAGGTGAGTTATTGGCAGACCTGCAAGAATTTTGCGCCGAAATCTATAAATCCGACTAATATTCAAGGCATGTTTTTATAGCGTAAAACCCGTTAAAAAAAGTACTGGTTGCCAGGCAGTCCTATTGGTAGCATTCGACTATGAGTTCAGTTCGCACAAAACCAAAAGTCGGGGTCAGCAGTTGCCTACTGGGCCAAGCTGTTCGTTACAACGGTGGACACAAGCGCAACCAGACCGTGATCGATCTCTTAAGCGACGAATTCGAAGCGGTGCCGGTTTGCCCTGAAGTGGAAATGGGAATGGGGATCCCAAGAGAACCGGTGCATATATTGTCGGGTAACAAACGTTTGGTGGGTGTCGAATCTGGCAAAGACTGGACCGAAGCGATGCATAGCTTCAACTATGAAAAGCTGGAAGAGTTAGCGCAACTAAATCTAAGCGGATTTATTTTTAAAACTCGTTCCCCCTCATGCGGAATACAGGCTGTACCTGTTAACCCAAAAACAAGCGAAACAACCTCTGGCCTGTTTGCTCTGGCCTTCATGAAACACTACCCGCATATTCCTGTTATTGATGAAGAAAAATTGCAAGACAAGCAATCGAGAGAAAATTTCATTGCACGGCTACGCCGTGAGGAAGTGTGAGTGGGCTAAGTGAAGTATTTGGGCAACGGCTGAATTCAGTCGAGAGGAACTTTGCTGGTAAGAGACAGTCATTGCAAGCTGGCCATTAGCCTCCCCTGCTAAGGGGCGCCGAGCAGTTAGTCTAGTTGGGGTTCTTTTTCATCGACTTCGACACCTTCCATTTGTTTGTCGAAGAGTCTGTGGGCGAGATACCAACATCCCCATGAGACAAGAACAATGGTGCCGATGCCAATACTGGCCCATAACACAACGTTGCCGGAAGAAGACATCCCACGCAAAAACAGAAATGCGCCGAGTGGCAGGGCCATCACGAATCCGAAACAGGAAAGTAGCATAGAACTGCGGGCATAATATTTTGGCCGCACATCGATATTGAGTTCCGGCAGATATTTTTTATTCTCAGGCAAAGCGGCATCGAGTAGTTCGATTTCGCCGGGACATTTCGGGCAATATTGTCCGCCCCAGAACGCATTTTTACACTCCAAACAAAACTTAACCATTGGTTTCCTGTTGTTTTTTGATTGGTCTTAAGCTTACCTCAATTATAATACACGTACAACTATTGACTTAGAAACTAGTGTTTCAAATCCTTTTCTGAATATCCCCTATGACAGATAAAAAAAAGATTGTAGTTTTAACCCACGGTGGGGCGGGTTCTGACCCGGCCCATGCCGATGGAACCGCCATTGCAGGACAAATGTGCATGATGTCTCTGCAAACGGGTGAGTCCATCATCGATGCGGCCTGCCAGGCTGTCGCCACATTGGAAGATGACGGACGCTTCAACGCAGGCATCGGGTCGCATAAACGCAGTGACGGTACAGTGGAAATGGACGCTTCGTGCATGAACAGTACCGGAACGTTCGGTGCCGTTGCCGCTTTGGATGGATTCAAAAATCCCATCCACGTTGCGCGGCTTGTCAGTCAGTCGGAGTACCGTGTTTTGGCGGGAAGAGGTGCGGCGGAGTTTGCACTGAACCAAGGGTTCCAACCCATTACTCCCGATGAAATTGCTAATACAGGGAAAGATTTTTCCACCACCGACACAGTCGGGTGCGTGGTACAGGCGGGGGACGAATTTGCCGCTGCACTCAGCACAGGAGGTATCGACGAGGCCATCCCCGGTCGCGTGGGTGATGTCCCGTTGATCGGGTGCGGTCTCTATGCTGGGCCAGCAGGGGCAGTGGCCGCAACTGGTGACGGCGAAGCCATCGCCATGCAGGTGACCGCTCTGCGCGCTTATCAATTAATAGAACAGGGAATGGACCCTAAAGTCATTGTTCCCACCGTTACAGGGTGGTTCAAAGAATCCACAGCATTCGGGCTCATTGTTGTCAGCAAAACAGGCTTTGCCGGTGGGTCGAATAGAGGCATGGCCTGGACAGCCAGCGAAATGGCTCTCTAGCCCACTCGGCGTGGGGCCAAATGTAATTGCGTTTGTATGCTGACAATAGGTTTTCTCGACTTGACGAGGTTTAACGGGTTTCAGCAGATTGAAAACACCTTAAGCCGACTTAACCAGTCGCTGGTAATAAAAAGCCATTGCTCCTGAGGGTTGCTGGTCATTAGTTTTCATGAGGAAGTGGGGTTTCCGCCGAGAAAAATTATTTCTTACTGGTAGGACCATTGCCAATTGCCCCTGCGGCGAGCAGTTAGATGCTTTCGAGTTTTACCATGCGTTTGGCCGAGAGAGTTTCGAGCCAGGTTTTGAAGGCGTGATTTTTTTTCAGCAGGCGTTGGAAAGTGGATTTTAGTAGAACGAAACAGATCAGGTCTTTTTCCGCCATCACCGTTGCGGCTCGTGGTGCGTAGGTGAGAAAAGACATCTCCCCAAAAAAGGAGCCGGGACCTAAAATTGAGACCTGTTTTTTAAGAACGATCATCTTGTTTTTGATAACCTTTGCTTTTCCTTTATAAATTAAAAAGCAGGCGTTGGGGGCATCCCCTTCTTTAAAGATGATGTCTTGAGCTTTATAGCGGAGCTTATACATCTCTTCGATCAAAGCTTCCCGCTCGCTGTAACTGAGCCCGGTAAAGACCTCGACCTTTTTGAACACCTCAGAGATCCAGGCAAACTCTTTTTTATCAATTTCTTCGGCCATTTATTCCCATTCGTTTATAGAACCTGAAGGTTTTGGAGAGAGGCAGGAAGGGTAAAAATAACCTGCACATCATAGCGCACTCCTATGAATAGAATGAGTTTAAAGCTTTTGGGCGTATAGTTTCAAGCTCAAGTTCGACACCGGCGATAGCACACTGGGGGATAGCGGCAAACGCACCTCCTGCTAAGAAGCAGGTGTAGCTTATTGAGCTGAAAAGAATTGTTGGTCACCGAGACCAGCGTTACGCTGACTCAACGTCTGGGGAGAGGGAACTAAGCAGTTGATTTTTACCGGGCAGAGCGTGTAAAGTACGTCTTTTCCAACCAAAATAGACCTGTAAGCCAGCGTAGCTCAGGGGTAGAGCAACTGATTCGTAATCAGTAGGTCGGCGGTTCAATTCCGCCCGCTGGCTCCATTAACTCAAAGCTTTACGGGTTTTCAAATCTCGCCGATTTTACCGACTATGATAAAATTATGATAATTTTTCCAAAACCGCTACAGCGTCCTTAAGTTTTGCTTTACTCAAATGTGCATAACGTTGAGTGGTTGTGATGTCCTTATGTCCGGCTAATTCCTTCACAGTATAAAGATCGACTCCCGCCTGAACCAGCTTTGAACAGAAGTCATGTCTTAAATCGTGAAAGCGAAAATCAGGAAGCTTTGCCTTAATACAGGCTTTCTTAAACGCCTGATAAACTCCCCACCCGGTATAAGGTTCCCCATTAGCTTTACAAAACACATAGGGCGAATGAAGTTTCTGATTCCTCTTCTGATCTTTAATCACATCCCAAGCTGGATTATTTAACGGGACTCCAAGGCAATTAGAATTTTTCATGACCTCAGCACCTAGAATAATAATCCTGTCATTGAGATTCACCTCAGACCATTTGAGGTTAACCACATTCGATTTCCTTAAACCCGTATTCTTAGCCAGAAGCACAAGAGGCCGAACCCATTCAGTCAAGAGGTTGTAAATCTTAGAAAATTCTATCTCAGAGAAATACTTAACCCGCTTAGGTTCCTTTTCCCGTTTGATTCTACTAACGGGATTTTCCCGACACCATCCCCACAGCTTGTAAGCCTTATTGAATGATACTGAAAGAAACGCAAGCTCACGATTGATGGAACACGGCCCTACTTTCTTCTTTCGTTTGAGAACATATTGAGTGATTAAATCCGCAGTGATCTCATTAAGGTAGAACTTGCCAAAAAACTTTCCTAAATTTTTAGCATTGGCAATATCATCTCTTTGCGAACTTGGCTTTTTATCCGGCGTAGCTTCTTTAAGATACCGTTCAGCCATATCCACAAAAGTTTTGTTCTTACCTTTAATCGACTCCAGATAAGCACCCTCCGCAATCTGAGTTTTGACCTTGTAATAGATTGACTCAGCAACCTTCTTACTTGTCGTCGCCGTAGACTTGCGGATTTGTCGTCCTCTAAACGAATAACTCATCCACCAGACCTTTCCTCCCTTTTGCCTATAAAGGGGCATCAGTAACCTCCTTTCTTCTGAAAGCAGAAAATAGGTCTGGTTTCTTCTTATCTGTAAGTAGAATCATATCAGAGGCTGAATGCGCCCTCAACATCTTTGCATTTATTCTTTAGCCAAAGATCAATCTCGACTTTTTTGAACCTCAAAGCTCCCTGCATCCGGTAAAAAGGTATAGCCTTCTTGCTCACCCAGGAATAAATAGTTTTCCCCTTTACATTCAGATATGTTGAAAGCTCTTTAACTGTTAGGAATGTATCTTTCATAATTCAAATCCCGGCAAACTGATTTTTCTTTTGGCGAAATGCCGACACAAATTTTACCCAATCCCACTTTTTTGAATCCAAGAGCATAGTTTCAAAAATCCACAGCAGTTCTTTTTTAAAATGCTCTTCATTACTTCCCAGTAAATTGATTTTCTCTTTAGCGAGAAAGGAAGAGAAATGACCCATAATCTGCTCAAAGTTTTTAGAACTATCATGACCAAAAGGTTTGACCCGTTTTAATTTCAAATTCCCATTAAATTTGAGTGTTCTCATGAATGTCC
>JAJDBH010000063.1 GCA_029261455.1 Nitrospinaceae bacterium | reverse complement strand
GGATTAATCAGTTTTTTAGTGTTTGTTGTCGGCCTGGCGGTTTTTCATAACGCCATATTTCCTATCTTCACACCTAAGGAAATCGGCTGGGTTTTAAATAGGTACGTTTACTTCTTGTTATTCGTTGCCTATGTGATCATTACTAACTTGGTTCTCAGGCTCAAGCCGCCGATTGCTATGACGGCCTTGTTTGTGTGGGGACTTGGATTCTACTTTTATAAGTTTGTATTGTATCCACCAATTCCATGGACCCTGTTCATCACTTATATGGTGATGTGGACAATCGGTACCTTTCTGTTCGTCAGTCAGGACCCCGAAACATTCAGGGAGTTTAGGAAGCCGATCGTTAAAACGATTGTTGGTGAATATAAGTTTGCGCAGATCATTGCGTTGACGGCTATGCCGATTCTGGTAGGCTTTGCAACTTATAACTCGATCTATCCGTCGTATCAGGAGCCAGTAGAGTTGCGGACAGTTCATCCCGCTCCTCCTGCCACCACGAAAGTGCATGGCAAGACGTATCCACTGGAATCTACCAATAACCCATTCCGTATTGATGAGCAGGATAACTATAAAGATAGTTTCCCATTCCTTGATGCGGATAAGCATGAGTATATGAAGTATGTGACTGAAGGCGGAACGATTTTCTTTCAGAACTGCCATTATTGTCACGGTGACCAGTTGAATGGACTGGGCATGTTTTCTCATGTGTTCAACCCGACTCCGGCGAACTTCATTGACCCGGGTACCATTGCCATGTTGCAGGAAGCTTTCATTTTTTGGAGAGTTTCTAAAGGCGGACCGGGTCTGCCTAATGAGTCGACCCCTTGGTCTTCAGCGATGCCTCCCTGGGAGGAACATTTGAATACGGAAGAGATTTGGAAAGTTATCCTGTTTGAGTATTGGTACACAGGCTGGCATCCAAGAACTTTCGGTACTGAAGGTTCAGAGGGTTAGGAGATTAACTTGAATAATATTTTCGGTTTAAAACCTAAACATATGGGAATGACAATGACTAAGAATACTAACTGTATCAAACGCCTGATCTTTTCCTTTCTGGTTGTGGCTTTGATGGCTGTTCCGGGAGCTGCGCTGGCTCAAAGTAAGCCGGATGCTATCAAGAAAGACATGCTGGAAGCGGGTAAAAAGGTCTACTTTAAAAGATGCGTCTGGTGTCACGGGGTTGAGGGGGGCGGAGATGGCCCTGCCGCAGACCGTTTGTTTACCCGACCCAGAAACTTCATCCAAGGAACTTTCAAGATCCGCGTTACGGATTCTGGTGAGCTACCTATGGAAGCAGATTTGATCAAAACCGTTAAAAACGGACTACAGGGTTCGGCTATGCCGGCTTGGGGTGAGTTTTTATCGGAAAATGAGATTGTTTCTGTTGTTCAATTCGTTAAAAGCCTGGTCCAGGACCGGGAATGGGACGATGAGGACGAAGAAGTGAATGTTCAGGATTTCGGAACTAACCCATGGGGCACAACAGGCCCTTATCACTTGGGTGTACCGCAGGCAGATATTGATGCGGGTAAAGAAATCTTCACTAAGAATAAGTGTTTTGAGTGTCACGGTGGCGAAGGTCGGGGTGATGGTAACCCGACAATGAAAGACGACTGGGGTTTCCCGATCGTTGCTGCTGACTGGACGCAATGCTGGAATTTTCGTGGTGCACGACGGGATTTTTATAATCCTTTCAACGTAGTGCGCACGATTTCAACAGGATTGAACGGCACACCAATGCCGAACTTCAAGGATCAGATCACAGTTGAAGATCGCTGGAAGATTGCGGCGTTCGTTAACTCCCTCTGTCCGAGAAAGAACATTGATAAGCTGACCAACAAGCCGATTCCGGACTTTCTTATTCAGTCTATATATACGGAAGGTCAGGTTTCTCCCAACATTGATGACCCAAGCTGGTTGTCTCCTGATACGGATTCAAGGATTGTAGCTTTCCCTGAAGAGATCAAAGATAACCCAAAACGGCATTATATTGCCATGGCGGGTCAGATCACTCGGGGTAAACGAAACTTTGATCCGAAGACGGACGACCTTTGGGTAACCTCTCGGTGGAGTGCTGAAGATAATGCGGTTTATTACCTGGTAGAATACCACCAGCGTTTTATGTCGCAGGATCCTGAATTTCCGGATTCAGTAGCCATTCAATGGCCGGCTAAACTTCAGGATCTATTCGGTGCGGAAAAACCCTATTTCATCATGGGTGATTCCAAGAAACCGGTAGATATCTGGAAGGCGAATTTCATGGCGCAAGACTACAACGCAACAAATGCACCTAAGCCTGATGGTTATAAGCTTAAAGTGAATGTTGAGGAGTTTGTAGGTCTTGGTTTTGATGCTTTATCCGCCAAAGAGTCTGAAAGCAAAGTTCAGGTTGTAGATTCCATTTATCATCAAGGCCGTGTGAAGATTATGTTCAAACGGGATTTGAAAACGGATGGAGAATTTGACGTTCAGATTCCGACGGAGCAGTTTATTCCGATTAGTTTCATGCAATGGTCAGGAAGAGATAAAGAGAAGGATGAAACTATGGCCATCTCTACCTGGTATTACACCATTCTGAAACCGGCATTGCCTGCTTCTCTATACTATATGCCTCCCATCATGGCAGTTGTTTTCGTCTGCTTCCAGGGTTGGTTAGTATGGATGACCAAGCGTACACGTAAAATGTACGACGAAGGGAAGATGAGACGTGATGAGCTTCCTAAGTAGTCTGCATTAGATTTATAAGAAAGCCCGCCGATTTATCGGCGGGCTTTTTTTTGTGCCTTGAGAATAGAAGAATGAAAAATGGCTTTATCTATTTATCACTATTGGATAGGGAGAGTTTTGAATAAGTGTCATCGTTTTCAAAAAAAGCGAGATCCTTCGTCGCTATAGGCTCTTCAAGTATGACAAATAGGCTTTTCTTGTAGTGTAGACGGTAATTCAACGAAACTTTTGTGCCCGGAACGGATGATTTTTACGCATTTTCGACTTACGCAAAGGTCTCTTTGATAGGAAGAAAGGAAAAGAAAAAGCCTGCTTGCGCTCTATGTTATGAAATTAGCGGAGCAGGCCTATAGGCTTTCGTATTACTACACGAAAGCCGGTTCTATTGAAATTGATGTATTGGAATTAAAAGAGGAGGGAGTTATTCTTCTTCGGTAACTTGTTCCAGATCCATATTTCCTTCGATAATTTCTCTGAGCGCCAGTTCAAAAAATGATTTTGGGGAAGAGTACTCTTCAGGATCAACATCAATGGTTGGCTGAGCACCTGTTTCCAGTTGATGGATTCTTTGTGTTACCAAAATGCATAAAAGGTAACGGCTTTTTACCACATCTTGCGCCTGGCGAACAAGCTCCAGTGTGTCTTTCATTTCTAAGGCGATCATAGTTTTCCTGTTACGTTATAGGTTGCTCCTATTCTAGAGGCAATTGTATTTTCTGTCAAACTAGTTTCCCCTTGTTTGGAGATAAAGGGCCAAATTAAGTAGAGAGATCCCTTTATTTATCATTCATAGTACTGCATTGACCATTGATTAATACCGATTGGATGGTTTCCGCAACGATTTTGACTTGTTCTCTGGAAATTTCGCGATGCAGGACAATTCGAAAGATACCTGGGTCTGTCATGAGAATTTTAATAGACTTTGCTTCCAGCGAGCTCAAGAATTTACTTTCATCAATTTGCGGATGGTTCAGCTTAAAGAATATAATATTTGTTTTGACGCTGGTTTGATCGAGTTCTATGCCTTCGAAGGTAGTCAGTTGTTCTGCCAGAAACCGGGCGTTCATATGATCATCTTTTAAGCGTTCGACTAGACTTTCCAAAGCGACCAAGCCAGCGGCAGCTAGATGCCCGGCCTGTCTCATGCCACCCCCGACCATTTTCCTGATTTTTCTGGCTCGTTGTATAAAGTCTCGTTCACCGCAAACTATTGAACCCACAGGCGCAGATAGTCCTTTCGATAGACAAAACATGACCGAGTCTACTCTTTGAGTCAATGTCTTCACATCAAGGTCAAGTGCGATTGCGGCATTGAATAACCTTGCTCCATCCAGATGAATTTTAAGCCCGTATTTTGCCGCCAGATCCCCCACGCTGTCCATGTATTCAGGGTTGAGAGGAGAACCTTGGCAAAAGTTATGAGTGTTTTCAAGGCAAATCAAACGGGTTGAGGGAGAATGTATATCCTCGTGTCTTATTGAACTTTCGATTAGTGGGAGGGGTATGGTGCCATCCTTATTATTGGGGAGGATTCTTGGGTGGACTCCGCCCAGGGCAGACATACCGCCCACTTCGTGAAGAAAAATATGGCTTCGGTCTCCCAGTATGACTTCATCCCCACGTTGGCAATGGCTGAGTACGCTGATGAGGTTTCCCATGGTGCCACTGGGAACAAAGAGAGCCGATTCCTTACCGGTTTTATTCGCGGCCATAGTTTCCAGTTTTTTAAGAGTCGGGTCTTCTTCGAAAACATCATCCCCGACTTCGGCGCTGGCCATAGCCTCGCGCATTGCCTGAGTGGGCTGGGTCAATGTGTCGCTTCTCAGGTCAATGGGTTTCATCAGGTTTTTTCTCCACGACTAATGTTTCAGTTTTTTCCATCCGGTTACGTTTGATTCTGTAATAGAACAGTGAAATGAAAAATACAGGAACAACAAATCCGCTCAATAGTAGACCGTTTATTTTACCTGAAGGATAATCCAAAGCCACTAGTCCCTGGTACATCAGTTGTGTCAGGTATGCCAGCAGGCCGCATGAGATGAATAAATACCCGATTCGTTTGGAGCCCTTTGGGCCTGGAAAAATGATGGAATAAGCAATGAAGTTTAAACCGAGGAAAAGGATTCCGTTTAAAAACATCAGGTAAATGATCTGGTTCTGGGCTTGTGTCAGCAATGTATTAATAGTATTAAAAGATTAGGGTCGTATCCGGGTATCTTGTGGGTCCAACTCTGAAGTGCATATTAGCTGTATATTCCTTTTGAAGAATAGCCTATAGAGTGTTTTAAAACCAAGGATTTTCTGGGTCAGTGATAGAGTCGTTCTTTGATACTTGTTTCCATGAATATGGCGAAAGCATTCTGTTATTTTGACAGGCAACAAAATCCTGCTTGGAGATAGAGAGTCCTCTGAATTGGGTCGCTTATCACAATATGGCATATCAAGCTTTTAGGTCCTGTAGCCGAACTTTGTAGCTTTTTCACAGAATGGGTTGACAATGAGGATAGTTTTAATTAAAATGATAGTCGTTCTCAATTTGACGGGTTCGAGTCTAGAGGGGTTTTAGGGCTTGCCGGGGAGTGGGGTGCAGGGTGTGATATTCTGACCCGGAACAACTGATAAAATATTGTGATATTTGAAATTGTAATCCTGAAGGGATAAAGATTTTCAGGGACGAGTAATTAAAATTATTGGAAATAGGCGCAGATAGAGATCATATTAAATTATTGATTCAATCTGTTTCACAAAAGCATAATCTTTACATGAGGTCAAAAATGAAAAAGAAAAATCTGTTTTTTGTCGCGGCAATAATATGTCTACTTTCCGCGTCCTTTTACCTGCTTCCAACAGCCAGCTTGGCTAGAATGATGCCTGGGGCTATAACTTATAACGGCACGGGTGAACTTGCACCTGTTACGTTCAGTCACGCAGTACACTTGAACTACGGGACCGCCTGTAATGATTGTCACTCAAAAGTTTTTGAAAAGAAATCTGGTGCTGCTGGTCGAGCAATGACCATGAAGACAATGGAAGAAGGTAAATTTTGCGGAACCTGCCATGATGGTGAATATGCCTTTTCTGTTAAAGTTAAAACCGATTGTGCGAGATGCCACGTTAAATAACTAGATTATTATCTTCAATCAACAATCATACCTCACCTAAGTCCTCTCCCTTTTTCAAGGGAGAGGCAGCTGGATGTAATCAGCTATACTTATAGTCTTTTCAAAGCTCTGACACACAAACCTTGGAACCTTCATACCTTGGTAACGACAAATACTTTTCCTTCCTGGCTTAGTTGTCTCTCCCGGTAGAATTCTTTAAAAATGTGACTTGATGAACTGCCCGTAATACAGGGGAGTCCATTTCACTTATCCTTCCTCTAATGATTTCCTAACAAACTCTGAATACTTTCCTAACATTCTAATTTTAGACTGTACTTGTTTAATTAAAGCTCAGGTACAAATTAAAGGAGGAAGTTATGAAGAGGAAGTTGTTTTTTGTTGGACTTATGTTTTCGTTGATGTTTTTTGGTGGTGTTTTAGAAGCATTCGCTATGTCGGAACAAGAATTAAGAATTAGAGCCTTGGAAGAAAAATTAGAGGCATTGCAGCCAAGCTCAGCAAATGGAAAACCTTATAACGCTCATGGAGTTAAAAAACAAGGAACCAAGAAGCCTTATTATTATAAAAAGGGTTTTCACTTTGAATCTGAAGATGGTTATTTTTCTACTAATTTACAATTTAGAGCTCAGATGAGGTTTTCCAATCCAGGCGATGGTGATCCTCTAGAACCAGCTGACTTTACTACTGATCCGGAAACAAGCAACTTTGAGTTGCGGCGTGTACGTATGAAAATTGGCGGGCATGGCTATAAGCCTTGGGTGAAATATTATTTTGAAATTGATTTGCAACCATCAAAGACTTTCAGTTCTTCTTCTGCCAATGCATCGGCACGAGTTATTGATTGGAGAATTGATGTCCAACCCTGGGAAGAATTTGGGTTTCGAATAGGTCAATGGAAAGTTAATTATAATAGAGAGCGTGTTGACTCTTCTGGCAGGCAACAGTTTGTAGAACGTTCTATTGTTAATTCTATCTTTACGATAGATAGACAAGTTGGTGCAATGATAAAGGGACGATTGAACAAAGGCACATATTTCGATATGAGATATTATGCGGGTCTCTTTAATGGTGAAGGGCGTGCAAGTGACAATGCTAATAACCAAATGATGAAAATGGCAAGAATTCAATGGAACCTATTAGGGGGCGATTTGAAATGGAGACAATCAGACGTTAAACGACATGAGAAACCTACATTACAAATTGCTGGTGGATATGCAGGAAATAAAGGCCCATGTACCAAGTGGAGCTCTTCTGGTTGTGGAGCTTTAAAAGGCTTTTCTGTTGCTAGTAATGGCACCAAATTTGATATTGAGCAATATGTGGCTGAGTTAGCATACAAATATCAAGGTTTATCAATCCAGTCTGAATACCATTGGAAAGACATTAAAGATACTGAAAGTGGAGTCGATTATAAATTGAAAGGTAGCTATGCACAGGTTGGCTACTTTTTTAATGAACTAAATAAATCCATTCCAGAAGAGTTGGAGTTGGCTTTTCGATATGCATTTGTTGATGAGCCTGATTCAAGTAGTTTAACTCAAGAGAATAACAGAGAAGAATTTACAGTGGCCGCAAACTATTTCTTTGCGGGACATAGTAATAAAGTTACTGTGGATTATTCTTATTTAACTTTGGATGATGCTTCAGATAATCGTTCATATAATGATAACCGTGTACGTGTGCTATGGGATATTTCATTCTAATTGTTACATGATGAGGAGCAGCAAGGTTTGACGGCTGCCCTAAAATGAATGTCTTCAACACCATGTAGACTTCTAGTAACGCGGGTTCTCCAGCCAGGCCCCTGATTTTAAGGGGAAGGCTGGTGAACGCAAAAGAGCAACTTTAGCTGGGCTTGGTGCTCGCGCTAAATTTGCTCTGACCGTATTAAGTGCATCCTCCTAGAAAGTATCAATGGGGGAGTGCTCTCCCTCCCGTTTCCTCCAAGAATGTGTCATTGGGAGAGTACTCCCCTCACGTAGTTGTCCTGGGTTTTCCATTTGAAGCCCAGGAGACTTGACGCCTTATCCTTCCATGGTTTTTGCCCCAGTATGGGTAGCGAACAGATGTTGATCAACAATCCGTTGTCAATAGGAGCGTTGTATTGAACGAATATGATTTGCAAATCGAAATCATCATCTGTAACATCATTCCCGTTATCGCTAGGCCCGCCCTATAATTTATTTGAGGCTCGCTAAAGCGGCAGTTCAATTCCGTGTGGAACCCCACATCCCTATGTTTGCCATATCTTTTTAAAAAATAATTTCTACATTATCGAACCTGAAAGAGTTGTCGACAAAATCATATAAACTCATTGCGTTGGTTCTGTCGGATGGCTGAAAAAATATAGGACTAAGATGAGGCAACAAAGCTATAAAACTCAGTATCTTTTAATAGTTCCAAGGGGGGTATGGATGAAGAGGAAGCTGTTTTCAATAGGACTCATTTTTTCATTGATGTTGTTTACCGGAAGTTTAGAGGCGGTATCGAAGGATGTAAGCAAAATTGATAAATTGGAAAAAAGGTTGGAAACGTTAGAAAAGAGGGAGCGGGAATGGTTCAAAAAAGGGGAGAGTGAGATCCGTGTTTATTTTAAAAATGGATTTAAAATGCGGTCTAGGGATAACAGCTTTAAGTTCCAGGCGGGCGGTCGGATTATGCACGACTGGGGTTTTTTTAGTGAAGACACTAAGTTCGCTTCGAGTTTTGGTAGTCAGGAAAATGGTGCTCGCTTTCGTCGTGTCCGCTTTTTCATGGCAGGTATGCTCTATAACACGATCAAGTTTAAATGGGATATGGACATAGATGGCGGTTCCAACGGCGTGACGTTTAAGGATATGTACATCGGGACGCATAAAATCCCCATTTTGGGAAATTTCCAAGTGGGCCATTTTAAACGACCGGCATCTATGGATTCGATCACCAGTTCCAAGTATCTGACGTTCATGGAGCGTTCTTTGACGAATACTTTTTTCAAAACCAGAAACACGGGTTTTGCTTTTTTTAATCAGCATTTTGATAAACGGTTCACCTGGTTCACCTTTATTAACAAAGAAACCGCAGAGCGGCCGCCGGACTTTAAAATTGATGGTGACTGGAATGTCACCAGTCGAATAACGGGGTTGCCCTATATCAGTGAAGATGGAAAAGAATGGGTTCATCTGGGTGCAAGCTGGAGTTATGAAAAGGCAACGGATAACAACGTGACCTTCAATGCCGCACGTGATACAGAAATCATCAGCACACTTTTTACCACGGGTGTTATCAGTGCTGAGAGATTTAATATTGTCGGTCTGGAAGGTGCCGTGAACTGGAATCAATTTAGTGTGCAGGGTGAGTATGTCATTGCGGATGTAGACAGAGGGGCGGGGCCAAATGGACAGCTGGATTCTTTTTACGTTCAGGGGAGTTGGTATTTAACTGGTGAAAATCGTCGTTATGCGAGAAGAAGTGGTTCTATCGCTCGGTTCAAGCCTAAGCAGAATTTTAGCTGGAATAAAAACTGGTCGGAAGGACGTGGCACAGGTGCATTGCAATTAGCCGTACGTTACTCGGAGTTGGATTTGAATGATTCTGACGCTGGCATTGCAGGTGGCGAACAAGAAAGCTTGACGGTTGGCCTCAACTGGGAATTAAACCCCATGTCTCGTATCATGTATAACTATGTTCATGCTGTTTTCTCCAGTGGGGTCGGAGCAGATAATGGCACCCTGAACTCAAACCTTATCCGCTTTCAGGTTGATTTCTAGAATTGTAGAGCCCAATGCTCTCGCCAAATTCATGATTGAGGCAGGCCGGTGGAAATGGGCTCCCAAATAGAATTGTCCCTGAGCTTACCTGATTCTAGTATCCATTGCCCTGAGAAGTTATGCGAGGTCTTATAAAAGAATTACCGGAATTGTATGGTGTCGTGAAGCAGGGTGGCCTCCTCCACTCTTTCGTTCCCGCTGAATACATCAAAGAGTTGACTTATTTCATATGCGCTCCCATCGCCACCCCTATTTACCTAGAGACACCTGCCAACATCGTATTTTTTCAATGACTTCGGATGATTAAAATTGCAGGAAAATTCGAAGTGATTGTTGAAAACTCAGGCAACAGGTACTCGAATAAATTCGATTGCAGAGAAGTGTGGGATGGGCTACTCTGAGCAAATTCACCCCTTTACCAAATCAAGCATGATTGAATTCAATGCTGCTACCTCCAATGCAGAGGCGCAACTCTATTCAAACCGGAAGTTCGCTGTAATGCCCCGCTGGGTACCAGTTCTTCTTTTCTTTTTGTTGTTTTCTGTGCTCGGCACAGTGGGCTTTAGTTTTCAAAAGGGATTGGAAATGATCACGGTTTATGCACCACTTATAAATGCTGATACAGAAATCAAGCTCAACGTATCTGTCGCTCATATGTGGGTGGAAGAAATTTTGGCGGGAGATACAACAAAAAGAATTGATGATGTCGAGAAAGCCTTAGATAGAGCTGGTAAGAACGCCAAAGCCATGCTGGAGGGAGGGATGTATAAGGAGCAAGCCATAATACCTCTGGAAGATGTTGAAATTCGAAACATCGTGATAAATGTTATTCAAGAATTAAAAGAATTCAGGACCATCGCCGAATATCGGCTATCTCACCGAAAAACTTCCCTTGCAGGATCTCCAATTGATCATCGCTATGACAAAGAATACCTAACGTTTACAAAAAATGCAGACCAAATCAAATTGCGCCTGATGCAGCTCATCTCCAACGACTTGCAATATTTCAAGGCCACTCAATACATCTTAATGGTCGTCTGCCTTATCATTTTCATGGTCGTCGGTCTTGCCTTGTACCGGTTTGAATATTTCCGTGGTCGCGTGGTTCGAGCCCTCCACCAAAGCAATGACAAACTGGAAATGGAGATCACGGATCATGTTAAGACAGAAGAACGGTTAATCAAATCCAAGGAACAGTTGCGAAGCTTGGGCAATCAGTTACAAACGGTTCGAGAAGAAGAAAAATCCAACATTGCCCGTGAAGTTCATGATGAACTGGGACAGACTCTCACAGCACTGAAGATGGAATTAGGATGTTTGAATCACGATTTGCATTCTATCCCCGACATAGCTCGGCAACGCATTGGTGGTATGAATATTTTGATCGATGATACGATCGAGTCCGTCCAGCGAATAGCTACAGAACTGCGCCCTCAGATTCTAGATGTGTTGGGTTTGGGTGAAGCCGTACGCTGGGAAACCTCCGAATTTGAAAAAAGAACAGGAATTCAGTGTCAGCTTCAATGGCCTCCTTCCAACACTGAGCTGAACCCGGATATTAAAACCACTGTATTTCGTATTTTTCAGGAAACAATGACCAATATCTCTCGCCATTCAGGTGCGAACAAAGTGGAGATTGATTTGCAGATGGACGCGCAACAGGTGGTTCTTAAAATCTTCGACAATGGAAGAGGTATTGCACCCAATGAAATATTCAATGAAAATTCGCTAGGTCTCCTCGGAATTAGAGAGCGGGTGTACTTTCTGAACGGACAATTTGACATAACCGGAAACCCAAATGAAGGAACCTTGGTCAAGGTGACCATCCCTTTGGAGCAACATGGCGCACTCAGAAAATAAAATCCGTGTATTTATTGCAGACGACCACTTTGTGGTGCGTCAGGGCCTGAAACATACTCTCAGTCAGAACTCAGACATGGAAGTAGTGGGTGAAGCAGAAGATGGCAACCAGGTCTTGGAGCGTATCAAAGATATGGAGATAGACGTGATCTTGCTGGATATTGAAATGCCCAAAAAAAACGGCTGGGAAGTGATGAACCAAGTAAGGTCTCTGCATCCAAAACTTAATGTTCTGATGCTAAGTATTTTCCCTGAGGAGCATTATGGTTTGCGTTTGATCAAGGCAGGTGCTTCAGGCTATCTGACTAAGGCCAGCGCTCCTGATCAATTGTGCCAAGCCATTCGTGCTGTGGCCTCGGGTGGCAAATTCATAAGCCCCTCACTCACGGAAAAGCTGATCGAGGAACTCCACTGCGATACAAATAAGCTTCCGCATGAACATCTTTCCACGCGCGAATTCCAAGTTTTCAGTATGGTTGCCTCAGGAAAAAGAACAAAAGAAATTGCCGATGAACTTTCGGTAAGCATAACTACTATTAGCACTCACCGAGCCAATATTCTGGACAAAATGGGACTTAAAAACAGCACTGATCTCATACACTACGCATTAGAAAATGGTTTTTTAAAGAATGGTCCTATTTCTGACACTAAGCCATAATTGAATATAGGTTAAGGTTGAGTCGAATTCTTAGAAAACATTCAACCTCTACTCTGTTCCTGCTAAATCCAAATCCTCACATGATTAGCTATTTTTTGTAGTAGGTAGTTGCTAAGTTCCGTTTGGTGGTAGACTATGAACTTGCAGTCAAGAAGCGATTCGCCTCCCTCATTGTAGGTGGACGCCTGCTTTGGTAGGATTTGTCCTATGCTCTGGTCGAGCAAATATGCGGCCTCACTCCAACTTTATCGATAAAAGAATCCTTTTTTTCAGGATTTCATTGACTGAGGATTTGAGCTAAATTCACTAAGATTTTTTCACTGAGGGTCTTAATAACTATGTAGTCAGTTGTCTGAGTAGATTACGGGTTGACGTCATGTGCTTACATCTACTTCTCAGGCTTTAGAGACGGAAAGTATCAAAATGAACTTATTGATAGCACCAGTCTCCATGCAGGGCTTATCGAAATCATTATGAAAGAACCCAGCTCAAAGTATCAAGTAGTTAATCGAAAACTCAAGCTGTTTGACACACCTCTTTTGATGCAATTATTTCAATGACGAGCAATTCTTTGGCATCAAAATTAAACCTTCATAATATAAAAGGCGATTTCTTTGGTGGTCTGACTGCAGGCGTAGTCACCTTGCCTTTGGCTTTAGCCTTCGGATTGCAATCTGGTCTGAGTCCCATCTCAGGTCTTTACTGTGCGATCTTCCTGGGTGCCATTGCTGTTATTTTTGGTGGTACCCATACTCTCATTAGTACCCCCACCGGCCCGATGACTGTTGTGGCCGCTCTCACGATTTCCCAAACGATCATAATGGCAGGAAGCTTGGAACTTGCCATGGGCACGATACTCGCTATTTTTGTCCTGTCAGGCATCATTCAAATCCTGTTTGGTTCATTTAAATTTGGCAACAATGTTAAATACATTCCATATCCTGTGCTATCCGGTTTTATGACAGGTATTGGGGTCATTTTGATTCTCTTTGAGATCTATCCGTTGATTGGTTTATCAAGCCCTTCGACGATCAAAGGAGTGATTACAGGCTTGCCACACGATGTTGGCAACATGAGTCTGCAATCATTTGGACTTGGTATGTTAACTCTGGCCATACTTTACCTTGCACCCAAGTTCAGCACCAAAATTCCTGCAACCCTCATAGCTTTGATCGCAGGAACTCTCGTTTCCATCGCAAGTGGGTTGAGTGTTCCTCTCATTGGGGAAGTGCCTCAAGGTTTGCCTAACCTGCAATTGGAATCCTTGCTGAATATTAATTTTTCAGCCCCCTGGTTCATTATCAGTTCTGCGCTAACCTTGGGAGCCTTAGGGTGTATCGATACCCTGTTAACTGCGGTGATCGTTGATAAAATTACCGAAACCAAACATCAGAGCAACCGGGAACTCATCGGTCAGGGGTTGGGAAATGTCGTCTCTGGACTCTTCGGCGGTTTGCCGGGTGCTGGCACGACAATGTCCTCAATTGTCAATGTGAAAGCCGGAGGACGCACTCGTTGGTCTGGTGTCATTTCCAGCCTGTGCCTTCTGGCTGTGTTACTGGGCCTGGGGACCTATGTTCAATATGTTCCCATCCCCGTTCTGGCTGCTATCCTGATCACGGTGGGCATGGATATTATTGATTATAATGGACTCAAAGAAGTCATAAAAGTAGACCGGTCGGAAGCTGTAATCCTGTTAGTGGTATTAATAATGACAGTATTTGTTGATTTGATTGCAGCTGTAGGCACGGGAATGACCCTATCTGTTTTTATATTTATGAAAAAAATGAGTTCCATTGGAGAGAATACTATTGAACTCTTCCCACTTCGGGACCTCAAGGTAAGAAAACCCTGTGACTTGAGAGACGAGTTCATTTTACCTTCGGAGTATCTGGATAAGGTGTATATTCAATCTTTTACCGGGCCAATCTTTTTTGGGTTTTCGCAATATCTAATTGATAACCTCAAAAAATTACCCTCGGTGAATGTCATTATCTTTGAGATGAACCGTGTTCCTTATCTGGATCAATCGGCGGCGCATGCCCTTGAACTGGTATTTGAATATCTGCAAAAAAAAGGGATCGCGGTTTATTTGGCTCATATTAATGAAAAACCTCTTAAGATGTTGCACGCTGTTGAACTCGTGCCAAGGCTTATTCCAGAAGAGAACATTTTTGATCATATTTTTGATTGCATCCAAGTGTTAGAAGAAGAATTTGTTTTTAAAACTAACCATTAAGGACCAGTGAAGGGCAATAATGTGACTGGTTTTCTAACGACACCCATAAATACATAGGTTCTGATTATGAGTAATACGTTCTCAATCGATTCATTGTTTTTGAAATCTAACGGCAAATATGTCATTGCGATGGTCGTCTGCGCACTGGTCATTTCCTTTATAGATAGTCAGTTGCCTCTGGGTGTGTCCATAGGTGAGACCTACGCCATTTTAGTGTTGATTGGTCACATGGCCAAAGATAACAGGCTGGTTACTGTTGGGGCGATAGTCGGAACGGTTTTAACTCTGGAAGGACTTTATATTTCCGAAGAAGGTGTTGCATTATGGATCGTCTGGACCAATCGACTGTTGGCCATTTTTATCATATGGGTGGTAGCTATATTTGCATTTGCTCAAATACGAGTTCTTGAAGAACAGAAGGAATCCGAGAAGATAATAAAGGCTTACGAACTATTACAACAGGAAACAAGCTATTCAAAAGTGCTTAAAGAGATTGCCATTCTATCCAACTCATCTGATCCCGTAGAAGAGGCACTGAAGCAATCCATGCAAAAGATTTGCGAATTTACAGGCTGGCCTGTTGCTCATATTTATATAACTCATACGGGTGAAGATTTGCTCAACTCGAGTAAGCTCTGGGTCCTCGATGATTGGGATTTGTTTAAGGAATTTAAAGAGACAACGGAAAGCATGGATTTTCGACCCGGCGTAGGTTTGCCAGGGAGAGTGTTGCTGAGTAAAAAGGTTGAAACGATCAAAGATTTAAGTAAGGACTCCAATTTTCCTCGTGCTAGCATTGCCCTGAAGAATGGCCTGAAATCCGGATTTGCGTTTCCTGTTTTAATAGGTCGGAGAATCATCGCTGTCATGGAGTTCTATAGTAAAGAACTACTTGTAGAAAATACCAAGCTGAGTGATTTTACAGAAACTCTTGGCTTTCTATTGGGTCGGCCTTTTGAACGCGATCACGCTGGGTTGAGAAAAGAGGAATACGAAAACCACTTAAGACGGCTTTATACCCGCATGAAAGCCGTGAGGGATGAAGAAGACAGCGAGGGAGACTCACAACGAAGTGCAGACAATATTCACGATAAACTGAGATGACAAGCGGTACCTCCTAACCTTAGAACAATATTGAACTCCTGCACGTCAATAGAGCATCCTCCAAAAGAAAACCGAGCCCGACACCAGTCTATAAAACGGTATTGACGTTACCAAGGATTTGAATAAGAAAGGTGAATTGAGCACATGTATTCCGCGAATATTAATATCAAAGGTGCGTTGAAAGACTACTCTTTCAAGAACACCACATTCCCCTATCACGATTTTGTACCTAGGCTGTATAACTTTTGTCGGTCGCTGGATTTTGAGCCGGGGAAAATATTACCCTCCAAGGCCTTTTGTTCCGATGAAAACCAGGGATACCCCAACCTTCTGATCGCCAAGCATTTTGGAGCTTTCCCCTTTAATCATGGAATGGTTGGAGGCATTGTTGACACC
>JAJDBH010000062.1 GCA_029261455.1 Nitrospinaceae bacterium | reverse complement strand
TACTTTTGTGACCCACAAAGCCCCTGGCAGCGTGGCTCAAATGAAAATACCAATCGGTTGCTGAGACAATACTTTCCAAAAGGAACAGATTTGTCGGTACACTCACAGGCAACACTTAATAAAGTGGCGCGAGAATTAAATTAACGACCCCGTGAGACATTAGCATTTGAAACACCGGCAGAGAGATTTAACGCATGTGTTGCGTTGACCGGTTGAAGTCGCAGCCGATAGCAGACATATTTCTTTGTTGAACCCTACCCAGCCCAAGGGTAGTCAGTTAAAATCCGGGTCCGTAATCTTTTCTAGTTTTTACCCCGCTGAAGTTCTCGGATTGAGAGTGCTATTGAAATAATAGTTCATTTATTTCTCAGGAGTATCCAATTTAGTCAGCACGACTTTCCCGATACTTGAACCTGTCTCCAGTTGTTGATGAGCTTTCAAAATATTCTCGACGGACATCTGCCCGAAAACTTCTTTCAGTGTCGTTTTTAGTTCTCCTGAATCAATGAGGTCGGCAATTGAATTCAGCAACTCATGCTGTTTGATTCTGTCAGCAGTTTTATACATAGATCGTGTGAACATGAACTCCCAGACAAACCCTGCACTTTTGGATTTCAATTCATCCAAGTCATGACTTTGCGTTGTTTCCACGATACTGCAAACCATTCCCTGCGGGGCTATCAACTCTGACATTGCCTTGAAATGATCGTCGGTGCTATTCAGACAAAGTATGTAATCAGGCTTGGCAAGATTTTGTTCCTGGAATTGCTCAGTCATTTTACCGTGGTGGTTGATAACAGTATCTGCTCCCAACGACAGGCACCATTCACGACTCTCTTCACGCGAGGCGGTAGCGACTACCCGTAAATGGGCAATCCTCTTAGCCAGTTGGATTGCAATCGATCCAACACCACCGGCACCACCAATGATTAGAATTTGTTTGTCTTTGTCCACAGTGGGGTCAATTTTCAGGCGATCAAAAAGCGCTTCCCAAGCGGTGATACTGGTGAGAGGCAAAGCAGCAGCGGCAGCAAACTCTATCGATCTGGGCATTCGCCCCACAATATGTTCGTCCACTAATTGATGGGAAGCATTGCTACCACTTCGTGTGATATCTCCGGCATAATAAACACGATCTCCCGGTTTAAACAGGCTGGCTTTTTCGCCTATGGATTCGACAACACCGGCGGCATCCCAACCAAGAATGCGAGGTGAGCCTTCTGCGACTTGGATTCCCTGGCGAACCTTGTAATCAACAGGGTTAACAGATACAGCCTCAATTTTTACCAGTAAATCGTGGTCTTTAGGTTCAGGTGTTTGTTGTTCGAACTGGACAAAAGAAACAGCGTCTTTATTATATTGATAACCAATTGCTTTCACTATTTTCCACCGCTCAGGTTTTTGGGTAGGTTGAGAAGCCCTTTTAGAATACTACCCGGTTTTTCGGTCAGGGATTTATGCGGCATTGGCATGAAGCTCGGTTGGCTGAGTTTGCCATCCACCTTGATATAAATTTCAATCAGCCCGCCTTTTTTTCCTCCGCCTATAATTTGACCCAATAAGGGAATGGCTTTAATGGTTTTGTCGAGCATTTGCAGGGGCATCGCCTTGACTTGCGCGAGGACAGTGTCTTCCACCAAATTAGCTTTGCCCACAACATTCATGTTCACTTGCGGACTTTTCATTTCAAAGTTGTCGGTGTGGACCACTCCCTTGACGATTATAAAATCTCCCCCGAGATATTCGTAACTCAGCCCTTTTTTTTGTGCGTTGAGGGCTGTGGTGGGATTGAGCAGGGTGAGCAGACCTTCCACAGCACCGAGTTCGGGGATGGCTCCATCCACGAGTTTCAATTTTATATTTCCAGAAAGGTTGCGGGCGTGATCAGGCAAGCCGGGTACGGCATTATTTTGCGGTAGTGTTCCGGTCAGTGCTCCCGAGAGTTGCAGGGGGCCCTTGAGGTGGGGTGGGTGCAACAGGTCTTCCACCAGCAACTTATCTCCTTTGAACTTCAGGCGATAGTTTCCTGACTTCGGCTGGAGATCAGCAACAAGTTGTATCAGTCCGTTCTTGGGCCAGATTTTTCCACCTGTAAGATCAATTTTTTCCGGGGTGATTTTAAACAGTGCCGTCGCTTTTTTAAATTCTCTTTCTCCAAGCTTGATATTTTCCAACTCAACCCGTGCTTGAGTCAAAGTGGAAGAGTTGAAATCCACTGTTGCCGTTTCTATTTGTTGGTTTTCAAAAACCAGCTTTTCCCCTTTGAGGATTCCTTTTAGTTTTAGTTCGGGGGAAATATTTCCTTCCGAAGGGAGCGGTCCTTTCACGTTTAGATTGCCGGTAATTGTTCCAGAAGAGGGTGCGCTCTCATGGAATAGTGGAATCCAGCCTAGACTGATATGGTCGAGCATGATATCTGAGTCTGCGGTGATACGGGTTTTGTTTTTATGAAAAGTCAGGCTCCCTTTTGTCTTCATGGTTCCGTCAAACAAGGTTCCATTCAAGGCATGCGTTAGCTTGCCTCGTTTCAAACTTGTTTTTCCTTCAAGGAGCTGGATATTTAGCGGAAGCTTGCCTGCTGGCATGCTTAAATCCGTTACTTTAAAGCTTGTGTCTATGTTCAAGTCGCCGGTCAATAGATTTTCTGGGTCGGGCAGGGGGCCCTTCAAATTGATGGTTCCTGAAACATGACCCTTTTCTGGAGTTGTAGGTAGCGGCAGTTGGCTTAAATCGAGGTTGGTGAGTTCGATTTGATTGTCAAGAACAGGCGCTTTCGTGCCGGCAAGTGTGACTTTACCATCTGAAAGGAAAGTGCCGTTGAACACGTTGGATTTTAGTTTGTATTGCAGAAGATTATTTTCAATATTTCCATCGCCACTTAGCGTGCTTAAGTCGATGACTTTTGCATCCGCATTTTGCAGTTTTAAATTTTGTGCATCAAATTTTAGTGAGCCTTTGAGTCGACCGGGAAAACTTTCTCCCTTGGCAGGAGTCGGACCCGCCAGTGTCATCGTGCCCGACACTTTTCCTTCCGTAGGGTGCCAGCCTGTGCTTGGCGGCAAAGGCAATTGTGCGACATCCAATCCTGTCCAGTTTATCTGCGAGTTCAGAACCGGGTTGTCTGCGTTCAGCGGAAACTTTCCTTTGATATTAAAATCGCTTCCCCAGATCGCTCCTTGAATATCATGTTGCAACTGGCCCTGATCGAAATCACCACGCCCTGTTAAACGACTTATCTCTATGGGACGGGCTTCGCTTTCATTGGCTGGTTTTAAAACCAGGCCTTCGGCTTGAAACTCAACCGACCCTTTCAGCTTGTCTGTCTCTTTAAGGATTGGACCGCTGAGAGAAAGTTTTCCTGAAACTTTGCCTTGGGTTGGACTCCAAGACATTCCTTTTGGAAGAGGGAGTTTTGCTATATCCAGCTCTTTCCATTCGACACGCGAGATAGAATCTTTATCGAGGCCGGAGAAGGGAAATTTTCCATTAATGCTGAACTCACTGCCAAAGGCCGTTCCGGAAAACTCATGGGTGAGTGCTCCTTTTTCCCAGATTCCTTCGCCTTTTAGAGATTCAATGGAATGACCCGTTTTCAAGTGTGCGTTGCGAATTTTTAATTCAAGCTGCCCGGTCATTTTCTGTGTCAGGAGTTCAGTATTGCTGAGGGCGTTTAGAGGGAATTTGTTTTTCAAAATAAGCTGATCCACATCCACCGCCTCAAGCGGAGACTCTTGCATTGAAACTTCAAAAAATTGCAGGGCGGGTTGTAATTGTTTCAGTGAGAAATTGCCGGATTTTAGATTCATGGAAAGCCCAGCATCGATTGCCCCAAGTTTTGAGACCGCCCCATCACCTTCGAAAACCATCGAGCCGGTTTGCACTTTGACGGACTTTGCCGACATGTCCAGATGCTCATCTCGGTTCAGCACAAAGGTGCCATCAATATTTATGAGAAGTTGTTGCGTGGAGCCGGGCCGGGTCAAAGTGACCTCCCCATCGGAAATGACAAATTTGTCGATGGATAGTGGATTGCTTTCTATTTTGACGGTTGTGGATTTGAGAGTTTCAGAGGTGACAAGCCCCGGTTTCTCGAACGGCTTCTCTTTTTCTTTGGGAGGTTGCTTTTTCTCAGCCGGTTGCTCCGGTTTGGGTTTTGGCAGTTCCAGTTTTATGACCGGGTGCTCCAGAGCGGCGGACTTTATTTTGAATTCTCCGCGTAAAAGAGGGCTCCATGCGGCAAGCAAGTCCAACCGGTCGACCGAATAATGGTCGCCCCCGGGAGTGCTCACTTTCACGCCTTTGCATTGCAGTCCCAAGCCACGGGAGAAGCCGAATCCTATAGAATCTATTTCAACCTTCAGTCCTGTTTCACTGGAAACCTTCTCGATCAGGCTTTCTTTCACCGATTCGAGATCAATTTGTGTAAGGATGATGGCAATGACAAGAATCAGGGCAAAAGGCACCCATATCCAACGTTTCAAGAAGGACTTGGGGGGTGTTTTGGATATATTGTCTTTAGAAGAGGCTAAAGGCATGAAAACACTCAAGTTATCTGGTCATTTGCCGATCCCAGAATAGACGGATAATTCCTTTACTTTAGCACATTTACCCTCTTACGAGGGAGGTAGATAGCAATGGCTTTATTTGAGGAGAAAAGAGTTGTCTAGGCTGAAAGGACTATCGAAATTTGCTAGTGGCGGCTCTCCTCCCACTAGCGCGAAGGAGTGGAATATTATTACGCGCACATTGGCCCCACGCCCAGTGGGGGTGTTAAAATTAATGAAACATAACTTGATGGTTCAAATATGAAGATTTCGGAAAAAATCCGAAGTCTCTTGGTGTTGGTGGTTCTTGCGGCTGGTTTGAGTTGGGCCTGGCAAGAAGGGAAGCTGGACCCGATAATTAAAACGGGTCGAGAAATTATTTTCGGGAAGCCCCCTCAAAAACCCACGGCGAAGGATTTCAAATTTCAGCCGGTGACTCGGCAAGACATTCACCAAAAAGTTTTAGCTACGGGAACCGTGACACTTAAAACGGGTGCGGAAGTTAAAATTGGTGCCCGCATATCCGGGCAGGTGAAAAGTCTTCTGGTTAAGATTGGTGACTTTGTTCGTGCAGGAGAAATCATCGCCATTATCGAACATGAAGATTTGCTCTCCAGGGTGGCGCGTTTCGAGGCTGATCTGGATGCTGAAAAAGCCCGGTTGGAGAAAATCCGCGCAGAGGGTCCGCTGGAAATCAGTAAGGCAATAGCAGAGCGCGAAGAACTACAAGTCCAAATCAAGCTAGCGAAGAAAATGTTGGAGCGTAATCAGGCGTTGAACAAGAAAGGTTTTGTCTCCACCACTGTTTTGGATGAAGCGCAAGAAAGGTTAGAAGTGTTGTTGGCTGGAATCAATCTTGCGAACGAGGAATTGAAGCTAAGGCAGAGTCAGTTGATAAATAATAGCCGATTGGCTGAGGCTATGGTGGACAAGGCTGAGGCAAATCTCAACGAGGAAGAGATACAACTCACTTACGCTTCGATCACTGCGCCTATTGATGGCATTGTTGCGTTTGTATCTACTCAAGAAGGGGAGACAGTGGTGGCCAGCCTCAGTGCCCCGACATTTGTCAACCTGATCGATCTGCGCAAACTGGAAGTTACAGTTTTTGTCGACGAAACGGATATTGGACGGATCAAAGTTGGGCAAAGGGCTAAGTTTACGGTTGATACTTATGCCGACGAGTTTTTCAAAGGCAAAGTTCGGGAGATTCATCCAAAGGCAGTGATCAAGGATAATGTGGTGAATTATGAAGTGATCCTTGATATTGAAAAAAAGGAAGCCGCGAAACTTCGACCGGAGATGACTGCGAATGTCGTAGTCACCACAGGAACCCGGAAAAAGGTTCTGACTCTTCCGAAAGAAGCCATCAAACGAAAAGGCAAGAAAACTTTTGTTGTCATGCAGGTAGACGGTGGACTGGAAGACAAGTCGATTGAACTGGGATGGCGCGATGGTGGTAAAATCGAAGTAGTCTCGGGTCTTAACGACGGAGACGAGGTGGGAATCCCTGACAAACCCCTGAATAAGAAACGAAAAGGTAGAAGGCCACGGTGATGAACCTCATTGAAATGAACTCCATCTGCAAGAGCTATCGAAATATTGGTTTCGAGACTCAGGTGCTTAAGGATGTGACACTTCATATCAAAGAGGGTGATTACGTTAGTATCATTGGTCCTTCCGGCGCAGGGAAAAGCACACTCATGGCAATCATGGGGTGTTTGGCCCAACCCACCAAGGGAGAATATATTCTCGATGGTGAGGAGGTCGGGAAATTAAACGACCGTAAACTTTCCCGTGTTCGCAACGAAAAAATCGGTTTTGTATTTCAAGCTTTTCATCTTCTGCCGGGAGTCACGGCGCTGGAAAATGTCACCCTGCCTTTGGTCTACGCAAAGAATCCCCCAAGAAATATTAAGGAGCGAGCCAAGGAACTACTAGCCAAGGTAGGACTGGAGCATCGTCTGCATCATACGCCAGGGCAGTTATCAGGCGGCGAACAGCAGAGGGTCACTATTGCACGGTCCCTCATCAATGATCCCCGAATCATTCTTGCAGATGAACCCACCGGAAATTTAGATTCAAAGAATGGCATCGAAACCATGAAAACCTTCGACAATCTTATTAAAGAAGGCAAAACTATTATTCTCATCACTCATGATCAGGAGGTGGCGCAACATGCCGGGCGAATTATCTCCATCCGTGATGGACAGATTGCCTCAGACAGTAAGGTGAGTCATGAAGAACAGAACAGATCTCTTTAAGCCAAACTGCGTGTATGCGAATTTTTAAAAATCTAGGACAGGCTCTTAGAGGGCTACGCCTGAACCGGGGCAACACAATTCTCATGACTTTGGGAGTGATGATTGGCATCGCCTCTTTGACGGTGATTGTGGCCATTGGCGACGGTATCAAGATCAAGGTTCTCAGTCGCATTGCCAATATGGGTTTTGGTCCGGAATCTTTCTCTGTGATCGCCGGGGCGGGAAGAATGTTTTTTTCCCGTTCTAAGAACACCACCAGTATGACCCTTGAGGATGCGGAAGACCTGCTTGCGCTTCCCACCGTTCGGTTGGTGGTCCCGCGTCAGAGAACACGCACGCAGATCATTAATAAAAAAGAGTTCACGGGTACCCGGGTTTATGGGGTGACACCAGACTGGCAGTTGGCGCGTGGCTGGAAAATGGCAGACGGTGATTTTTTATCTGACAATGATCTTGACCGCAGAAAACGAGTGATCGTGTTGGGTGCGACTCCGGCCAGAAAACTTTTTAAAGGTAAAGATGCTGTTGGAAAAATGGTGCGTGTGCAAAATAATTTTTATCAAGTTATTGGCTTGCTCGAAGAAAAAGGGATGACTGAAAGCGGGTACGATCCTGACGACCGTGCCCTGATTCCACTGACCACTTCCATGTCTCGTCTGACACACCAAACCTATCTTCACAGCATCAAGGTTGTTGCTCTGGATTCTTCACAGGTACCAGAAACAATGGAGGCGGTGCGAGAGATTTTACGTCGTAACCATAACCTTTCGGTTCTCGCCGATGATGATTTTCGTTTTGTCACTCCCGAGGGAATTATGCAGTGGGTGACTGAATCGGAGCAGGCCTTGAATCGTATGCTTATCCTGATATCAACCGTATCTCTTCTAGTCGGGGGGATTGTTATCATGAATATTTTGTTGGTATCCATCAGGGAGCGGGTTCGTGAAATAGGCATTCGCCGATGTTTTGGAGCGCGGCGATCTGATATCACCTTTCAATTTTTATTCGAGTCGGTTTTGGTTTCCCTGTTGGGCGGGTTGATGGGCGTGGGGCTGGGTTTGACCATTTCTTTTGGGTTGAAGCGGTTTGATGTTCTTCCTACTCATATAACGGTGGAGCCTTTTATTCTGTCGTTTGTGTTTTGTTCTCTGATCGGTTTGATTTTTGGGATTCATCCTGCTCGCAAGGCAGCCTTTTTGAGTCCTGAAGAAAGCATTCGATCCTAATAGGCTGACATATGTTTTCTTCTCTAGGTATAGCGATTAAGGCACTTTTTTCGCACAAAATGCGCACTTTCCTGGCGTCTTTAGGAATTCTCATTGGCATTGCTTCAGTGATCGTCATGGTGGCCATTGGAAAAGGTTCGCAGAAGGAAGTGATGGATGTCATCGCCGGTATGGGAGAAAACCTCATTACCGTCAACGCTGGAGAAATGAAACGACGTGGAGGACGCCTCCGCCTCACTGGCAATGTGACTACTTTGACGGTTCGTGATGCCAATCGAATTATGGAGGAAATAGGGGAAGTTGAAAGTGTGGCGCCTTTTGAAGAAAAAAGAATGACTGCCAAATTTGGCAATGCCTCTGCAGAAACCTCCATTGCCGGCTCTACTTTTGATTTTCACTCTATCCGTAGCTACCATTTAAAAAGCGGCGAATTTTTTTCTGAACGGGATGAAAAAACGGCCAACCGCGTTGCGATTATAGGGATGACGGCGGTTAAAAACCTCTTCGGTGAAGAAGACCCCTTGGGCCAGGTTATCAAGGTGCACTTCATACCTTTTCAAATCATTGGTGTGTTTGAACCCAAGGGGGTGGACACCAATGGCTTGGATCAAGATGATCTGGTGTTGATTCCACTTTCTACCTATTTGCGCCGTATCGTCAACCAGACTTTTGTCACTCGAATTTTTGTTAAGGCATCATCTCGGGAAAACATTGCCAAAGCGTCGGAAAAAATCCGCGAACTTCTTCGGGAAAACCACAAACTCACCGATGATCGTAACGACGACTTCACTCTCATCAGCCAGCTGGATCTGGAGGAGTTGAAAAAAGAAACTACCGAAATGTTTACCAAGTTGATTGTAGGTGTGGCAGGGATATCCTTGCTGGTGGGTGGTATTGGTATTCTAGCGGTGATGTTGATATCGGTGAAGGAACGTACGCGCGAGATAGGAATTCGCCGGGCGGTCGGTGCGACCCGCAGAGATATCGTCCGACAGTTTCTTTATGAGTCTTTGATCATCGGGTTTTTGGGTGGCGGAATGGGGGTCGCTCTGGGAGTAGGGTTGACACTGGGCCTGACACTTTGGGGCGAATGGACCCTTATACTTGACTCCAACTCCATCTGGACGGCGAGTTGGGCCTGCGCCGGCATCGGTGTTTTATTCGGCGTTTTCCCTGCCATCAAAGCCTCCAAACTCGATCCGATGGAAGCCCTCACCACTGAATAGTAAAATATTTCTTAGTGCTATTGTTACCGTTAAAAAAGTTAAAACTTCAGATTGCCCAAAAATTTAAGAGCTCCCAAGTTCACAAGTAATTTACCTGCGATAAAAAAAATAAAAACATTGAGAAGATTTGATATGCCAATAGCTGTTGGCATGCGAATATCTTTGTAGTCAAATGTGCTATTTTTATTCCATATATTATAAAGGTGATATTGAATAATATATCTTGGTAAAGAGATTACCCAGACTCCGATGATCAGGTAGGTAATGATCCAAAAGTCTAAAACATTAGCACCAACATTGCTTATATCACTATTCTTTAAAGTCACAATATTTAATGAGATAAAAACGATAAAAGCCTTTGACCATAAGATTGTTTTCACAAAGGGTTGGAATGTGCTTTTTAGTTTATCTTCCTTAAGCCAAATATCAGGAGTTAATTCTGAATTGGAAATGTTTCTTAACTGGTCTGAAATTGAACTTGTCCAAAGGAATAGACCGAAATGTAGCATGAAAACGATGACAACGAACAGGAGAAGCCCTATGTTTAAAAATTGGTAATAGTAACCCAAAAAGCTATATGTTAAAGATGTTGTCTGGGGTTCATGGAACCAAAAAATTTTATCTAATTGTAAACACTGTGAGTAATAAGAAAATGCTTGTGTGGTAACAATTATAATAATTGCTATAACCCCGCCATAACCACCCCTTATGGGTTGCATTGGCGGGGAATACTCTATGTGGTTGTTAAGCCCAGATTTCTTAATTTCTGTTTCCATAGAAACTAAAGATCGAATGAATCCTACTCCGAAAATACAATAACCCTGAACCACGATCAAATAATTAAATAAGTTAGGAAAGTCTTCTGAAAGTCTGATTGTGTTTAGGTCTTTGTCCCAGAAAAAAGTTCCATTGTATAAAGAGAACATAGCTTGATAAATAAAGACATAAATAAGTATATATAAATATGTGTTTACTGCAAAGCTTAGCCCTTTTTCTAAATGGGCCTTTTTTTTAATACGCTCAAAAATTGGAAAAGGGAAGACTGCTTGTGAAAATTTCAAAAGACATTCTCTAACCCCAGTTTGTTTATCAAAAAACGCACAAAGATAGTTATTAATTAGTTCGCGAACTTTCATTTACGCTTCCTTAAATATGCGAACATTTTAAACTTATTTAAACCTTGCATGAGGTCAGTCTTGTATTTGCCTCGAGGTTTGATAAAGATCTAGCTCTCTCAAATCAGGGCTTGAATCGTTGTAGAATAATTCACTGATCCGAAATTGTCAATTTGGCTGAATTTTGAATCAAACAAGTTAAATAGGGTGACAGGGTTTCATGGGGCGAATGGACCTTGATACTTGATCCCAATTCTATCTGGACGGAGAGTTGGGCCTGCGCTGGCATCGGTGTTCTGTTCGGCGTGTTCCCTGCCATCAAAGCCTCGAAGCTCGACCCCATGGAAGCCCTCACCACTGAGTAGCTGCTGACTACCCACAAAAAAAGGGGTTCGCCCCCTTGACAGTGGACGAACCCCTCTTTGACTGTGAGTGAAGACTAGATAAAACAAACTAAGCTACCTTCATCCTTCTAGAAAGGGTCAGGCGAAGGTAGTACAACTTTCCAGCGAAAACTCTCCGCTAGAACATGATACCGCCGTGGTTGGCGGCGATCATTCCGATTAACATGGGAATCGAAAGCCATGCATTGGTTCTGCTGGCTAGAAACGCCATTCTTTTTGCTTTGGTCAGTGCCTCGCCTTCCAACTCGCCAGCGATAACTTTTCTAAGGTTAGGCCAGATGATAAACCATACGTTACCGGCCATGATGATGCCGAGTAACATGCCGATCATGATTTCACCGCTGGGAATCCCTTGAACTGTTCCTCGGCCTGCCACGTAATAGGCAATGCCGGTGATGACCGTCCACAACGCTGCATGCCGGAACAAGAACAGTGCGCGAGACAGAATGATCTGGGTATAGGCTTTGGCGGCACCCGCCTCAACCATTTTAGGCATGGACTGAACCTGAACCAGGTTGAAGAAGTACAGCAACCCGATCCACAAAATTCCGATAATTACATGAAAAAATTCATATACCCACATTTGGTTTTCCTCTCAATATATTGGTTGATATTTTCAGATATCTCTGATCGTTCGATACTTTATGTTTTGCAATTCGCGCAATTCTTAAAGAATGCGCTATGAGCCATTTAAAATTTATAGAGGTTCTCTCTTTATGGGGCAATTTCATGAAAAAATTCAGGTTGTTTTAGCTAAGGAATCAGGAGAAATCTTAGCTCCCCAATTATAAGAAGCATTTACTAGGATGGTGGTAACTTGAATAAAGATTCAATATTTATTAGTCTTGGGGAAGATTTTAGCAGAAACTGGCTATATTTTCCATACCTTTAGCAGCTACTTTAGTTTCGAGTCGCTAACCAAATTAGAACCAGAACACCAAGAACCAGAGTAAAAAACAAAGTTTTTGAGGAAGGTGGGCTCGTTGTATCAAGGTTGGTATCAACGTTTCCCAGTTTTGTGAGCCTTTCTTTGAGCTGTTGGTTTTTTTTGGCGAGGTTGGATTTTTCGGTTTTAAGCTTTTCGATTTCATCCCGGAGGCGCAGGCGATCGACCTTGAGGGTTTTAGATTTTTCGATCTCTCTTTGTAGAGCTTCTTCGGGACCCAGAGTCAGGCCATCTTCTTCTGTAGGTTCTTCCCAGGGCTCGTTCATTCAATGTCCCTTTTTGACCATGGGGAACTGGTCGCTGGCCGTTGTCAGGCGTTGTAATTGGCTGGAACTTAGTTTCAGTTCAGTGGACTTGACAAATTCCTTAACCTGTTCTGGTTTCCGGGATCCGACAATGGCAGTAAAAATATTGTCGCGGGTGAGCACCCAGGCCAAAGCTACCTCAACCGGTTTGCGGCTCATCTCATTGGCGACATCCCGCACAGTATCCCAGACTTTTCTGGCGTGCGAATAAACTGGATTTTGAAATAGAAAATGGTGTTTCCGTGTGGGCATTTCAAGATCATTTCGGCTCATGGGTTTTGCCAGTAGGCCCTGTGCAGTGGGAGAGAAGGCCATATAGGGAATGCCAGCATTCTTGCAAAGGTTCAGGGTATCTCCTTCATAGGCTCGGTCTAACAGGCTATAGGGCACTTCGTTCATGGAGAAAGTTTTGAGTTTATCCCCCAGCAGGGTTAAATCTTGCGACTGAAAATTGGAGAGTCCTATTGTTGTGGCTTTTCCATTCTCTTTGAGTGTGTTCATGAATTCGACGAGCCGGGCACTTTTATCTGGGTTATTGAAATAACTTCCCGGCCAATGTACGAGGTAAAGATCAACATAATCCCGACCCAAAGCTTTTAGCGAATCTTCAAGACGTTGTTGATACGCTTTGAGCGTTAGCTCGGCATCAGGCCAGATTTTAGAAATAATGATAACGGAATCTTTTTGTGTACCCAAGGCTTTGCCTAGCCTGCGCTCAGACTCTCCATCGCCATAGCCCTCGGCAGTATCAAATGCGGTGATGCCATGGTCGAGGGCGGAACGCACGACTCTATCAGCATCTTCGGGAGGGCAGATGTCTCCCCAGCCTCCGCTGGGTGCGATCTGCCAGCACCCGAGTGTGATCCGGCTCCAGTCTTTGTCGATTCCTTTTAGGCGATCATAATTCAAGCGTGCCACCTGAAATAGGTGGCACGTTTTCGATACTGGCTATTGTTATCAACAGGCCATTGTTCAATACGGGAAACATTCTCACGGAACCGCCAGAGTTTCCAAGCTACGGCGAGCGCTGAGATTCCAGCCAAAAGTATCACCCCGGCAAAGAAGTAGGCGATCAACATGGGGTAGGCAAAAATAAGAACGGCAAGGAGAAAAAGTATTCCGCCTAAAAAAAATGTTCCCCAAGTCAGTGTCTTATGACCCCGGGAAAAAATTCTGTCTGAAAAAGGATTGTTATAAATCATGGCAAACCCTTCCTGTAAAAAGTTTCTCTACTCATTATAGATATAAAATCGACTCTCAGTGTTGTCAAGCTCCGGTGAGCCGCTTCACTGTGTGGGTCCATTGAGCGATGGTTTGCTGGTTTTCTTGACTTTATGATCCTTTGTTAAATTTATGCACAAGTAGAAAGCGGGCGTTTTTTGCAGTTCTATTTTGGTAGTGTTTTCCAGTCCACTGTATGTGACGACGCTACCCGCTGTTTTTTTTGGGGAGAAGCTTTGTTTTACAAGGCGCTTCTCCATAGGTTGCGTTAATCGGATACTTTTTGGTTGACGGAATTTATGCGGGGTGGCATATTTTGCATATAGCGTAAATTTTAGCATAATTTTTCTTTTTAACTTGTTATGGGAGGTTGAGGAAATCATGGGAACACTTATTGGAATGGCTATACCCTTAGGTACAACAATAATTGGGAAGGCCGCTGATCATACTTATGTGAAATGCGGTACTGGTGGAAAGGCTTGGAGATGCTGGGGCAGGAGCACCGGAGGTAGAAATATTGCCCAAGGTTCAGCCAGCACTAAACGTGCTGGTGCAATAGCGACCCAAAATGGCACAGCCTCAAACCAAAGTGCGGGTCTAAAGTGTTACCTCGTCAATGGTGTGTGTCACCAGGCGGCCAACCGAATTCTAGTACAAGCAGGTGTTACGATAAGAGCCGCTCATGGCTATTGGATTTCGAGCGCCTTGTTCGGCACTTATGGCAAAGTAGGTTTTTGGCCGTGCTTCTCTCCTTTTAATAAATTCCCAAAGGTGAATGGAGATCTTAGTGAATGCATAGACCCGTCCGATATGGCTGCCGAACAAGCGCCTCTGGCTATTGATGACAGGCGTGAACAGCAGTACCTTAAAGGAGTCTTGAGTTTATATGAGAAAGCAGAGCCAATGGAGAAGGGAGAGAAAACAGATGCTATCAATACTGAAGATGCCATTGCTTTTCAGAGTGAACTCTTTAGGCATATGGTAGAATTTCGACTGGGCTCTCAATTCGAGAGCTCCTTGACAAAAAACCTTGAGGAAGTACGCAACAAGACAGAGGTGCTCATTGTTGAAAATGAGACAGCCTATAAAAAAGAAGGAAAGGATGTTTATGAGTTTGTAAATACCTTTAATAAAATGACTATTCAGTTTCAGGACGAGATGGCCAGTGTATTAAATGACGAGCAATATCAAACGCTATTCGACCAAGAGCGTAAACCAGAAGATCATGTGTTATTGTCCGACCCCGAAATACTGAAGGAAGTTTATGATGTTGATATCGAAAAGCTCTCCAAATGGGATACTAGGGGAATATGAATCAGGGTGTTAACCATGGTCCTCGCCTTACGGGCGAAGAGTACGACAGGAGAGTAATAAAGCTCCACTGTGACCTGCCTCCTGCCCCCAGTAGGGCGCAGGAAAAGCAGGTCAAGCGTCAGGAGTTGGATCTTGCGATAGACCATCGATTAGGGCAAGACTTCCCGCTTTCTCGGCGTGAGGCTCTATGGGCTATACAGCAAAGGATTGATAAAAAGCACTTCTGGTTAATGTTCAAATACATTCTGAAAAGGTTTTTCTCAAAGAGTCTGGCTCGCGACGCACAGGGGCTTGCAGGCTATTTGGTGGATGAATACGCTAAAGTACTGAGCAAGGCTGAACTTGAAAGCTACTTCGGTAAGGAGGAAGCTCACAACCCCTCCTTACCCATTGAATTGGATAAATAGAACTAAACATTGAACTAGGTCAACTAGTAAATGTTCCTGAGAGCGAGATAATGTTTGCCGGCCAGAGTGAATATTTTAATTAGCCAGCGGAAACTACTCCGCGTATTTTTTTGAAATCTTTTTTTTGTTGTGCCAGGGGACGTTTCCAGTTGGTGACACGGGGGCTGGGGTGATAGAGCGGGAATAGGATGAAATTTTCAGTAGCCAGAGGCTTTGCTACATTCTGGCTTAATTGAAACCGAGTGCCCAGAAGCTGATTGAGAGCACTAAGGGCAACGGTGCCAAGAGTGACGACGACTTTGGGCTGGATGATGTCCAGCGACTTTTTTAAAAATGTCGAGCAGTTTTTAATTTCTTGCGCAACAGGTCTGCGGTTATTGCCGTCTGCAAGTGGATTGCATAAAACTGCGTTGGTAATGAAAACCTCGGACCGGGTCAACCCAATATGTTTCAGAAGGATTTCAAAATTGTCGCCGGACCTATCACCTTGAAACGGTACACCTGTTCGCCCGGCACCAAACCTGCCAGGTGCTTCTGCAATAAATACGATATTGGCGTCCAATGAACCGTTGGCAGAACTTAAGACTGCAGGTTGATCAGCAAGGTCAGGGCATAAGCGGCAGGAGGCCGCTTTCTTTGCCAGCTGGCGAAAGCTATTATTCATTACCTCCACTACTAGTCGATTGTTTGCTTTCATCGGGTGCGATCTGGTCTAGTTCATCGCTGGTCTCCTGATCGTCTTCATCATCATCGCTGGATTGACAAATCACAAAGAAGCCTATGATAAGAAGGACGCTGGCAACCAGAGTGAGCAGGATGTCCATGAGGCTTTAAACGGGTTTGATGGTGGCCAGGTAGATCATGCAAGCACCAACAATGAAAATAGCGATGTGTACCATCATGGCGTATTTTTTAGGCAAAGAATCTTCTTTGATCTGCTTCCCGTTTTGAATGCCTAAGGCGATTAAAACTACCAGTAGACCCAACTTCCAATAGATCCATTGGGATTCGGTAAAAACTCCGGTCTTCACGGCAAGTACTGTCCCGGATATGAGGGTCACCCCTAAAATGGGATAGTAGATGAATTTGTGGATCCGGTTCTGAGTTTTTCTAAGACCCTCTGCTTCTTCGGCAGATTTTAAGCGTAAGCGGAACACAACGGAAAGAGATTGCAAAAACAAAGTTCCAATGACCAGACACATAGATATCATGTGCAGGGTGAGAAAAAAATTTTTCATTTAAAATATTCCCTTTTGTCAGGAGTTTTCCGGGCCGGGAGCAGTTGACTCCCTTGCCCAGTAAGTGCGGCTGGAAATGATCAAGGCCATTCCTATTCCGCAATAAATTGCGGCGACCACCACATATCCCCCTAGATATTCATTGTAGGAGCGTAATAAAACCCCAAGGCCCATCATCATCGGTATTAAAAAATAATACGCTTTGGCAAAAATTTGATGGATGTGGACAGGATCTTCCAGCCCATGAATCCGAGCTTTATTTTTCCGGGCGGTTTTGCTCAGCACAAACCTTCCTTTAACCAAGCCGATCAGTACAGCTGAGATTACGGAAAGAATAATGGCAATCTGAGTTGAGTGTTGTTCTTGACCTGCGAGCTGATACAAGCCAAACCCGCGAAAAATAAGGAACAG
>JAJDBH010000061.1 GCA_029261455.1 Nitrospinaceae bacterium | reverse complement strand
CGCGTATTTTTGTGGAGGGCTCCAATTTAAGCCTTTTAATTCAATTAGTTCATAATTAGATGGAATGCTAATAATAACACAATTAATTAGACACGGTAAAGCCGCGACTTTATAATTTGTCAGCAATTCCACACTTAATGAGGTTGTTATGAGCAAAGCTAAATCCCTCTATCTGATAGACGGTTCTTCATACATTTTCCGGGCCTATTTTGGTATCCGGCAATTTTTATCCACATCCACAGGATTTCCCACCAACGCCTTGTATGGATTCATCCATATGTTGCAGAAGGTAGTGAAGGATGAGAAGCCGGATTACCTGGCGGTGGCTTTTGACAGTAAGGAAAAAACGTTCCGTCACAATATGTATGAGGACTACAAAGCCAACCGGGATGCACCACCTGAAGATCTGGCGAAACAATTCCCTTATTTTGAACCTTTGGTGCAGGCATATAATATTCATGGGGTCCGGGTTCCCGGCTATGAAGCGGATGACATTATTGGAACGTTGGCAAAAAAGGCGGCGGCGGAAGGTTTCAAGGTTGTCATCGTTAGCGGCGATAAGGACATGATGCAGTTGATTGGCCCTGATATTCGCATGCTCGATACCATGAAAAATAAATGGTTTGGTGTTGAAGAGGTGGAGGAAAAATTTGGTGTGACTCCAGACAAGGTGATCGATGTGATGGGCTTGATGGGCGACTCCAGCGATCACATTCCTGGTGTTAAGGGGGTTGGTCCAAAAACTGCGTCGGAACTCATCCGTAAATTTGGTTCGATTCATGATTTGTATGAGCGCATTGATGAAGTGGATAAGGCAAAGCTCAAAGAAAAACTGGTTCAGGATAAGGAGATGGCCTTGCTCAGCCGTCAGCTGGTAACGATCAACACATCCATGGAGCTGGAGGGTGAGTTGGAAGACCTTAAGTGTGAGCCGCCTGATAATGCGGAGCTGAGAAAACTGTTTTCTGAGTTTGAGTTTTCTTCATTGCTTGGGGAGCTGGGAGATGATTCTGACGTGAGTTCTCCGGCGATTGAAAGCCATTATGAAACTATCCTCACCGAGGTAGACTTGGAACGATGGATTGAACAATTAAAGAAAGCAAAAATTTTCGCGGTGGATCTCGAAACCACGAGTCTGCATCCGGTACAAGCCCGGGTCGTTGGGATATCGTTTTCCTGTGAAGCAGGGGTGGCCTGTTATATTCCTTTGGCTCACCGCTATCTAGGTGTTCCCGACCAATTGAATGTCGATTGGGTTTTCGAAAAACTCAAACCCCTGCTCGAAGACCCAAAACTTAAAAAAGTCGGTCAGAATATCAAATACGATTTAATTGTGTTGAGGAATGAAGGGATCGACTTACAAGGTGTTTCTTTCGACACCATGCTGGCTTCTTATATTTTGAATCCTTCAGGCAGAAGGCACAATATGGATGATTTGGCCCGTGACTACTTGGGCCACACCACCATTAAATATAAAGAGGTGGTCGGCGCCGCGTCCAAAGAGATCGGGTTTGATGAAGTGGATGTTGAGCGCGCTACCGAGTATGCGGCGGAAGATGCGGATATCACATGGCGGTTGTATGAAAAACTTTCTCCTCTTTTACAAGGTGATGATCTCAAGCTCCTTCTGGAACTGGAACTGCCTCTCATAGAAGTTCTGGCCGAAATGGAAATTCATGGGATGAAACTCGATAAGAGCCATCTGCAAAAACTTTCTCAACTGATACAACAAAAACTCGAGGAGCAGCAAAAGGAAATTTACTCGCTTGCCGGAGAAGAGTTTAATATCAACTCCCCTAAACAGCTTTCGGTGATTCTATTCGAGAAACTGGAGTTGCCGGTTATCAAAAAAACCAAAAGTGGTTATTCCACCGATGTGTCGGTGTTGGAACAATTGGCGTCTGAACACGATCTACCAGATGTGATACTGACTTACCGGCAACTGGGCAAGCTTAAGTCTACTTACGTCGATGCTTTGCAGGAGGATATATTCAACAAGACAGGAAGGGTACACACTTCATTCAACCAGACTGTAGCGGCGACGGGAAGGTTGAGCAGCAGTAACCCTAACCTGCAAAACATTCCGATTCGTACTGAAATGGGGCGTGAGATAAGAAAGGCATTTATCGCTGAAGAAAATAATTTCCTGCTTTCGGCGGACTATTCGCAGGTGGAGTTGCGGGTTCTTGCTCACCTTTCGGAGGACGAGGCTTTGATGGAAGCATTTCAAATGGGAGAAGACATCCACACTCGTACCGCTTGTGAGATATTCGGGACTTCTCCTGAACGTTTGGATGCAGAAGCTAGAAGGATGGCCAAGGCGGTGAACTTCGGTATTGTTTATGGCTTGAGTGCATTCGGTTTGTCGCGTCAGTTGAAAATATATCCCAAAGATGCCAAAAAATTTATTGATCAATATTTTTCACTGTATAAAAAAGTCAAAGTTTATATGGAAGAAACTGTAGCTCAAGCCAAAGAGGTCGGCTATACGATGACGATCATGAATCGGAAACGTTATCTACCGGATCTTAAGAGTCAGAACCGGCAAGTGCGTGAATCGGCAGAGAGGGTTGCGATCAACTCACCGGTACAGGGAAGCGCGGCAGACCTGATCAAGTTGGCGATGATTCGATTGGCAGAAAAAATCAGGCAGAAAAAATTAAAATCTCGAATGATCCTGCAAGTCCATGATGAACTGGTGTTTGAGTGTTCGGAAGAAGAGAAAGAGGAAATGCAGGCTTTGGTTAAAACAGAAATGGAAGAGGTGATGCCCCTTAAAGTTCCCTTGGTTGTGGATATGGGGTGGGGCGAAAACTGGAACACCGCACACTAGCCGGTCAGCGGCCGGTAGTAATAGGGCGGTGACGCTTACGCGACCGCTGAATGCGTGAATCCGACCGCCGCAGTGGTCAAGAATTTGATTGAGCCGAGATAGCTCTTGCTTGCTAATTGGCGCTATTGCTATTTGGCTCCACGCCGAGTGGAGGTTCTCTGTGACTCAGAAGCGATTGCAGTTTGGCCGTGAAGGCGAGTCTGCCGCTATAGCCTTTCTAAAAAAGAAAGGTTACCGGATTCTTGAAAAAAACTTCCGCTCCAAACTGGGGGAAATAGATGTCATTGCCGAACAGGCTGGGGTGATAGTTTTTATTGAAGTTAAGGCACGTTCGGATCATGAGTTTGGTCACCCATTTGATGCTTTGACTCCTACCAAGCAGAAAAAGATTATTCAGACAGCTCAAAGTTTTCTGGTCCAGAAGAGAATCCCGGACAAACCTATGCGGTTTGATGTGGTGGCTCTAACATTAGATCCACCTGATACTTGGAAAATTGAATTGCTCGAAAACGCTTTTCAAATGTGACTGCTGGGAAAACTTATAAAGAACTTGAAAGAAGGATCAAGCTTTTAGTTAACCTCCCCATACGTAGGAAGGAATTATTATGACATCTGAAGAGATATCCCCTATGGGTTTGTTTGAACGGTACCTCTCCATATGGGTGGGGCTATGCATATTGGCAGGAGTTGGATCGGGTGTTGCTTTGCCTAATCTATTCCAGACAATAGCCGAAATAGAATATGCCAGCGTAAACCTTGTTGTAGCGGTGTTTATTTGGATAATGATATATCCAATGATGGTCAATGTAGACTTTGCATCAATTAAGGATATTGGAAAAAAACCAAAGGGTCTATGCATAACGCTCGTTGTGAATTGGCTTATTAAACCTTTCACGATGGCGGCTTTAGGTATCTTGTTCTTTGAGCACTTGTTCGTTGGTCTTATAGAACCACAAACTGCAAAAGAATATATTGCAGGAATGATTTTACTAGGTGTTGCCCCTTGTACAGCAATGGTTTTTGTCTGGAGCCAATTGGTGCGCGGTGACGCGAATTATACCTTGGTGCAAGTCTCTGTTAATGACATCATAATGATATTTGCATTTGCGCCGATTACAGCATTTCTTTTAGGCGTAACAAATATTATTGTGCCGTGGGAAACGCTTTTCTTATCCGTTGTGCTCTACGTGGTAATTCCACTTATGGCGGGCTATTTCACTCGCAAAGGCCTAGACAGTTCTAGCAATCATGAGCGTATTGAAAGTTTTACATCAAAAATAAAACCGTTTTCAATCATGGGACTTTTAGCAACGGTGGTGCTGTTGTTTGGGTTTCAGGCACAAACCATTATTGATAAGCCATTGGTAATTGCCTTAATTGCTATACCTCTTTTGATCCAAAGTTATGGTGTTTTTGCAGTGGCCTATGGTTGGGCATATTTATGGAAGGTTCCATTTAGTATTGCTGCTCCCGCTGCATTGATCGGCACATCCAACTTTTTTGAATTGGCTGTTGCCGTAGCAATTAGCCTATTTGGGGTAAACTCAGGTGCCGCATTAGCAACTGTAGTCGGTGTTCTTGTTGAAGTGCCCGTTATGTTGTCACTCGTTGCAATAGCAAATAGTACACGTAAATTTTATACTTAACTGACCTACCACCGCAGAACGAAAGAATTAACAAAAAAAACCGCATTTGGACCAACTTCGTTTGAAGACTTACAGAGCCATTTTTAAGCATACCGTTAACCCGAATTATTTCCTTATCTACATACTATGCTTACATTGGGATGTCTGAAAACCTGCGCAGAAAACATTTTAGAGAAGACCAAAGACACTTGGAAATCAGGACTGCGGGACTGTTCAACGATATCCGGGGAGATTTTTTCGGGGAATTTGCGACTTTTTGATAATTCTGGCATCTATATGAAGAATAGGGCCTTATTGTGTACTAGTGAGATAACCGATTTGGATAGGAGATAATCCATTGAATTTTATAAAGCGTATTTTTTCGGGTATGAAACAAGATGTAGAACCCGAAGCAGTACCCGAAGTATCAGGGGATAGTTCCGTGAATGAAGATGTTGAAAGTAGCTCAGTAGCTGAAGATGCTTCCGAGCCTGAAACGACACCAAGTTTTCCCGATGTTCGCAGGGTTCTTCAGATTCCAGTTATTTCTGAAGGTATTTTCCCAGAAAACGCCGATGAAATTTTGATCAAAGCACAACCTTCGCCTACAGGAGACCAATGTCTTTTAACTGTTAACCGTTCCTTAATGACCGGGCACTCCTGGTACTTTTCAGATTTTGAAAGCGCGGCGGGTTCAGCGCTTGCTGAAAGACTTTTTAGCCTGGAAGATGTTGAGACAGTGTTGGTTTGCGAATGCACCGTAACAATCACCCGCAAAGATAAAACTCTGGTTGATTGGGTTCCTTTGGCTAAGGAAGTAGGCACGGCAATTCGTGAGACGATACAGGATGGTGAAGCTCTTATCTCTGAAAAAATTACTGCAGACCTGCCAACTGAGGAAGAAATTCGCGAAGGCATTCAAAAGGTGATTGATATCGAGGTAAACCCGGGAGTGGCTGGGCATGGTGGCAACGTTACCCTGATGGCTGTGAGAGGTAATTCAGTCACGATACAAATGGGTGGAGGGTGCCAGGGGTGTAGTGCTGCTGACTTAACTCTCAAGCAGGGAATTCATACTTCGTTCAGAACAGCCGTGCCCAAGGTGGGTGCAATCTTTGATGAAACCGATCACACAGCGGGCTTAAATCCGTTTTTTTCCTGAGGTGAACCATGCCAAAAGTTAATACGTTTAAGGTCAAGATACAAACCGGTCCGCAGGGCATGTCTGAGCCTGTACACTTCAACTTCAATAATCATAATATGCCTTTTGAAAATGTGACGGGGTCGGCAGAGTCGGGAGAGACTTTCGAGGGCAGTTTTGATGTGAACAGCTTTGCCCACAGTTTAACTCTGGTCGGGCCGCAGTCAGGCAAATGGGGGATAGAAGGAATTACTGTTGAGTATGATTGCGAAAGTGAGAAACCTTATACGGTAAAGTTTGGCGGGGTCAATTTGGATGAGGCGACAGAAGTGAATATCTGGCAAGACCCACCTGTCCTGGCTTTTGATGTTTAAAGCCTGTACAAGCTAGCGTGCTTCTCTGT
>JAJDBH010000060.1 GCA_029261455.1 Nitrospinaceae bacterium | reverse complement strand
AACCGAGTCCTTCAGTGCCTCCGACCATTGAATCATCCTCCACCAAAAAGATGTTTAAATTTGGGCTATCCATGCCCTATGCATCCTTAACGGCAACCCCGGAAAATGGCATAAGCTTTTATTTTAAAAGGCTTATAGAATGCGCAAAATCAAGATGTTTTCCCACTCGCCGTGGAGGCTATTTGCCATAGCCAAGCCTTGTCTGCAATCTGGTTTCTGCTCAATGAGTAATAGCGCATTGACCCTGCACCGAGTAGCTATTTAGAAGAGTAGTGAAACATTTGGTTAACACATTGGAGGGCGCGGACCTGGGTTTCAGGGTCGAGCGTGATGGTATTTTCAGGACCGGGGTTTTCGAGGACATTGAGGATATCCTCCAAAGAATTGGATTTCATATATTTGCAGAGTGTACAACTTCCAGCAAAAGTTTTTTGTGGAAATTCTGACTGTAAAACACCGGTCAGCCCACATTCCGTCACCAGAAAAAAGGAGTCATTTTTGGATTCCCTGACGTGGTTGAGCATTTGACTGGTGCTGCCAACATAATCGGCCTTACCCACCACTGAGGAACTGCACTCGGGGTGCACGAGAATTTCCACGCCATCAAAGTTTCTTCGTACCTGATCAATACTTTCCGGCTGATACTCCTCATGGACGTAGCAGGTGCCATCCCAGAGTTGAATATCCTTCTTCACGCCTCGGGTTTTAAAATCGTTGATGACATTTTCGCCCATGAGCCGGTCAGGCAAAAAATAAATTTTGTCATTAGGTATTTTTTCAATGATGGCATAAACGTTCGAAGAAGTGACGCATACATCACACTGAGCCTTCACCTCGGCAGTGGTGTTGATATAACAGACGAATGTATGATCGGGAAACTGCTTGCGGAGCCGGATAACATCATCCGCCGTTATCCCATCGGCTAGAGAACATCCACCATCAGGGTTGGGATCAAGCACGGTTTTTTGAGGATTGAGAATCTTGGCAGTCTCCGCCATAAAACGGACTGCGGCAAAAACAATAACGTCGGCGTTGGATTCTTTGGCTTTTTTCGACAGGCCATAAGAGTCGCCGGTATAATCGGCGACACTATAATAAATTTGCGGCGCGACATAATTATGAACAAGGATGATGGCGTTCTTTTCGCGCTTGAGATCTTCAATCTTTTTTATGGTGGGGAGCAATAGCTCACAGTTTTCCTGAGTGAATTGGCAAACAGGATTGCCCACCTGAATATCTTTAAGCTTTTCGTATAATTGTTCTGCGGTAACCATTTTCTCTACCCCGGTGGCCAGTTCAAGGCACGACCACCTAAAACATGAAAATGAATATGAAGCACCGACTGCCCTGCCCCGGCACCGCAATTGACCACTAGCCGGTATCCTGATTTATCGAGCCCTCTTTCCTTGGCCAACTGGTTTGCAACACTGATCACCGACCCCATCAACGTATGATCCTTGGCCTCGACATCCAATAACGTAGCCTGATGGATTCGAGGAATGATCAGGATATGCGTTGGAGCTTGTGGGTTTATATCGTTAATCGCGAACAAGGTGTCCGATTCATAAACCTTATCAGAAGGAATTGCACCCTCACTAATTTTGCAGAACAGGCAATCACTCATAAAATTATTTCCCGCGTTTCTCTGGGTTATTCATTTCCGGGTTCGGCATATTTCCCTGATGAGGGAGGGAATCAAACTGTTTTAGGTGTTCTAAGATTTCTTCTTTATAAGAAATGAAAGGATCAAGCATCAGGAACGGTTCGTCTGTTTTACTCAGGCGAAATCCAATCCAGTCTATGAGATAACCCATGTGCGAATGCTGGTTGATGAGGCTTTTAATAAGAGCCCCTCGACCATGTGCCCGAGTCCCTCTTGGAGGATTAGATTTTGAGAATTCTACTGCTTCATCGGTAGTTGTTCGATAACCATCGCCACTGGCTTCTAACCCCCAGAACAGGCCAGACTCTTTATTCAGGTTATGGTATTCCAAGTCCAGGCTTTTGATCCAAGGGTCTTGCCACCCCAAGCTCTCTTCTTTTCTAAACTCGTTGAGCATCCAATATTTGCTGGCCCAGTCCACTCTGCCAATCACTGCCTCCGGCCCTTTCGGTAAATCGGTCAAGACCGATTCCCAACCTTCCAGTATCCAGTCTGTCTCCCGGTCTTTTCCAGCCAGGTGTTCTTTGCAGGTTTTAAGAATATCCAATTGCAATTCCAAAGCGCTGGAAGTCTTTCCGGAAGCCAGCTTCACATGCCATTGAAAATCTGGATCGCGGGAAATAGAACGCATGGCAAAAACCGAGTCGGCAAGAACCCACTCACTTTTGGCGACCCCCAGTTGCATGATTTCCAACATGAGAGTTGTGGTTCCCATCTTCATGGCTGTAGCAAACTCACTCATGGTGGAATCACCAACCAGAAGATGAATGCGCCGGTACTTGCTTGGGTCTGCCAACGGTTCATCGCGAGTGTTAACAATAGCTCGGTTGTACTGCACCCATCGGTGAAATTCGTTGGGAATATGATCAGCCCTTTGCGAAAGCTGAAAGTCTATCTCTTCATCACCCTGGCCTTCAATAGGCGCCACACCATCCCAGTCCCGAAACGGATGAGGATCACAGGAACCAATGCGACCCGCGCCGCAATAAATTTGTCGAGTGGTTAAAAAGGACGAGAGTAATTTCAGGTTGTCGCGTTCATCGAAAGGGAATCCCCTGCCGACCAGATAATTTTCATGGCACCCAAACGTTGCGTTGGTTTCAAGATCCACATTATTCTTAATGAACGAAACATGATCAGCCCAACCCAGTTCTTCCACGGCTTCCTGGATCATCGTATCGCCAGCGCGGTCAAAAGTTACCAGATCAACAAGGTTGGAGCATTCTGGTGAAGCATATTCCAAATGCCCCATATCGAGATAGAGACGCCCACCATTAAGCAGAAATCCACCATTACCAGGAGGTTCATCATTGGCTCTATAGTGAAGATCCAACACACCTTGGTTTTTTGAAAAGATGTGGTTCTTGACCTTATTGGCCACTTCCATGGAATCAAAAGGGAAGTCAGCACCATTCTTGACCAGAAGGCCATATTCCGTTTCAATACCGTAGATGCGTTTTTTCATTTCAGTGCGTCTTTATAAAATTAATTTTCCCTACCAAGCCTGGAGCCAATGACAATCCTAAATCGAATTCCCGGCTTGACGAGCCGTTGCTAGTGGCCGCGCTTGAGGGATGTCTGACATAAACCTGCCAGTTCCTGATCACTCAAAAATCGGTATCCCACCTCGGTGACTAATGCCACAGTCGGGAAAATATCATCTTCTGGTCGGGCTTTACCAGTTGCGGAATCAAACACTGCCGCAGTATACAAGAGCCGGATAGCCAAAGTGACGGCATCTTTTTCTGACCTTTCCGCCAAAGGCTTTTCTCCCCAGATATCCTCATGCTCCAGAATCCCTCGAATGGTCGGAGAACCAGACCCGGTTGCAGTATGGGTACTGATCTTAAAATCTGCTCCCAACATATCGTAAAAATGTATGGCCGCTTTTTTAAACTTCAAATCGTAAGTGGCAAATATCGGGCTCACTACTCCCAACCCCTGAACTGCCATTCCCACATTCTCTTTCAACAGTTTAGACAAAGCGCGGATTTTCCCTTCCACACTCATAGTCTGCATTTGCGAACGCCGGTAATACTCAAAGTTATGAGTGAGAACACGTGCCATTTCGAAAGCCGTGGCCGGAACCCCGGCAATTGCCATGAGTGTATAGTCATCAATGGGAATTACCTTATCGCATTCTTCATACATGATGCTGTTACCCGCTGTTGCACGCCGGTCACCGGCAACAATCACACCATCCTTAAAATGGAAGGCTAGAACTGTCGTACCATGGGTCACGGTAAAACCGTTATGCGTCTGCGAAGGATCAATTTTGGCATGCCAGCGATAGCCGGACTTTTCCAGAAGCCCAAAAAAATCTCCGGGTGAAACTTTAGTATCAGATTGTGAGCTCATTGACCGGTTCTCTGCTTGTATTTTTCAGATTGTTTTGGGTCCACTTTTTTCATCCGCTTCAAAAGACTATCTTTTCCTGGCCGTGAAGGTTCCGGTGTGGAAGGACCAGAATCATCACGATCTGGACCGGTCTCTTTTTTTTCTTCCCTTCTTAA
>JAJDBH010000059.1 GCA_029261455.1 Nitrospinaceae bacterium | reverse complement strand
AAACGTCGCTTCAACCTTTCCAGCGTTACATCAAAATGCACCTGCCCCAGCCCAGAAAGTAACAATTGCCCTGTTTGAGCACTTCTTTCCATCTTCAATGTTGGATCTTCTTCCAATAACCTGTGTAGAGCATTACTGATTTTTTCTTCATCGGCCCTTGTTTTAGGTTCCAAGGCTCGAGAAAAAACAGGCAAGGGAAAGATAATCGGCGGGAACACCACCTTTTCCTCTGCATCGGAAAGCGTGTCACCTGTTACCGTTGACTTGAGCTTGGACATAGTTCCCATATCTCCCTCGGAAATTTCAGAAACCTGGACCTGCTTTTTGCCCTGAAGCATATACAACTGCCCCACACGCTCGCTCACATCCTGAGTGGAGTTATAAATAGTGGAATCCCCTTTAAGAGAACCCGAAAACATTCTAAACAAGGTCAATTTTCCGGCATAAGGATCGGCAATGGTTTTAAAAACCAAGCCAGAACTTGATCTACCTTCATTTGCGGAGCATGTAATCTCCGAGTCATCTTTCAATCGTTTTGCTGTTACCGGAGCTCTCAGGTCAGGCGAAGGAAGATATTTAATAGCTGCATTGAGCAGAAGGTCCACACCTATAGAGTTCAGAGCCGACCCACAGACGACAGGTATCAACTCACCATCTTGGATCCCTTCCTTTAACCCTTTTGAAAACTCCTCCTCTGTCAATTCCCCTTGTTCAAGGTATACTTCAATCAGTTCATCATCAACTTCTGCTACCGCTTCCATCAAGTCAGCATGGCTGATTTCCATTTCATCTTTAATATCAGAAGGTGTCTCTCCCGTCGTTCCTTTTCCTTTAGCATTCTTATCATAGGATACGTAGTGGTTATCGATAAGGTCCACAATCCCAGAAAAACTTTCCCCAGTTGCATTGGGGAGTTGCATAAAAACCGGATTCTTTTTGAATTTGTTTTTAATGGATTCCAGAATCGGGGCAATATTAGCCCGCTCATGATCCACCTTGTTCAGGAAAATAATTCGAGGCAGGCTCAACTGGTCAGCCCAGTTCCATATTTTTTCTGTATAAAACTGTACCCCTTCATCAGCACTGATCACAAAAATCAAACCATCGACCACTCTAAGGCAGGCAGGAGTATCGGCAATAAAATTACTGCTTCCCGGCATATCAACCAAGTTCAGCTTAGTTGCATTCACTTCACAAAATGCGACCGAAGCATCTGTAGAATGCCCACGCTTTAGCTCATCCGGGTCATAATCCATAACAGAGGAGACATCGCCCACTTGACCCAACCGGTCAGAGACTCCGGAAAAATATAAAATTGCTTCCGCTAAAGATGTTTTTCCCGATCCTCCGTGGCCCACCAATCCAATATTTCTGATATCTTGAAGTTTATATTGTTTCATATTACCTCGCCTGGTAAATGGATCACCCGCAACCGAAGAAGCAGTTTTCACCTCCTCAAGTCATGAAACAAAAGCCGCTGTCAATGAACTCTTAATACGTATGAACTATAAACATTCCAAATTTTACGGCAAAAGTCAAAACTTTATACGCCGTTAATTCAATAAATATAAGGGCTATTTCAACTTCACCAATAAAATCAGTACAAAATTGATAGTGAAAAGAAGCTTGAATTTTTCCTACCCAATTCATTTCAAAGCGTTTAAGTCCACAGCAGAATAATAACAACCTACACAAGAAAAAGTTGGAACTGTTGTCAGCCAGGACATTAAATTTTTTAAATTAACAGGGGGAAAAATTTTCAGGAGAGCTGGCGAAGAACGCAGATTGGGGAAGACATTTTTAGACATCCACGCCTTTTCTTTTTCCAGCTAGAATGAGTCGAACAGGGGTCCCGACAAATCCGAAAGTTTTTCTAAGGCTATTGATCAAATAACGACGGTAGGAAAAGTGAATGCCATCCGGATAATTCATAAAACATTTAAAGGTAGGCGGACGCTTCTTCACTTGAGCGGCGTAATACAACTTCATAAACTTACCCCGGTAACTCGTCATGGGATTTTTCTGAATAGCACGTTCAAAACATTCATTGAGGGATGAGGTTGTTATGCTCCGGGAATATTCTTCGTAAACCTTTTCCACCTGAGGCAATATTTTATCGATTCGCATTCCCGAAATTGCCGACACTGTAAGTACAGGAGCAAACTCCAGAAACTTTAGTTTGTGGCTCACCGTATCTTCAAAGTCTTTAAATAAAACTTCTTTATCGCGGGCTAAGTCCCACTTGTTTCCTAGAACCAGACAGCCTTTGCCACGGTCAAGAGCATAACCTGCAATCGTAGCGTCCTGGTCGCTAACCGGTTCCATAGCATCCAGTACCAGCACCGCAACATCACAACGGTCTAAAGCTTTAAGTGCCATGACCATGCTGAATTTGTCCAGGATCATACGGGTTTTACCTTTACGTCGAATTCCAGCTGTGTCGACCAAAATAAACCGACGTCCATTCCACTCAAGAGTTGTGTCAATCGCATCCCGAGTTGTTCCAGGAATATCAGAAACAATGCAACGCTCAGAGTTCAACAATTTATTGATCAGAGAAGACTTTCCAACATTGGGCTTTCCGATCACCGCTATGCGAATATCATCCTCATCGAAACCAGACTCCTCTTCTATTTCTGGAAGAGCCTCGGAGACCGCCTCAATCAATTCATAAAGGCCCGGTCCATGTTCCGCTGAAACAGGAAAGGTATTCTCCAGCCCTAATTTTGAAAATTCAGGAAGAACAAAATGCTGAGAAGGCGAGTCCACCTTATTCACAGCAAGAAAAAATGGTTTCCCTGATTTACGAACCTGAGAAATCATTTCTCGGTCCTGCCCAGACAACCCAGTCTGGTTGTCTACAACGACAATCACACAGTCTGCTTCTTCCCGTGCCCACATGGCCTGTTCCACCACTTGAAGTTCTATCTTATTGGTGGTGTCCACATCGACCCCACCCGTGTCGACGATTAAAACGGGACGGTTGCCAAGTTCTGCGGCACCGTACATCCTGTCTCGGGTCACTCCCGGCGTGTCATTGACAATCGCCGAACGACTATTTGTGAGTTTGTTGAATAACGTCGATTTGCCAACGTTGGCTCTGCCAACGATAGCCACAATAGGGGTGGTCATGCTTCCTCCTTAAATAGATGGATCTTTATCTTGCAGGTATTTATGAATACCTTCCGCTATGGAGGAAGCCAGCCTATAAAGATAGTCGGGCTTGGAAAGCATGCGGGATTCCTTCCGGTTGGTCAAGAAACCAACTTCAACCAAAATACTGGGCATATCAGCACCATGAAGAACGTAAAATGGGCCTTCTTTGACCCCAAGGTTTTTCAAGGCACGAAATTTTTTCCGTGTGGATCTAAAAAGATTTTCCTGGACCGTTCCTGCCAGACGGGAGGAATCATTTATCTTTGTGGTGGTAATTAGGCTTGCAAGAATTTCCTGAACCTGATCGTCCTTAACAGAATGAACCAACTCTCCATTCTCTCTGGCAGCGGTTTCTAAAGCTCGGTCATTATTAGTTGTGCCCAGAAAATACGTTTCTATACCATGTGCCGATTTTCTTTTAGCAGCATTGGCATGAATGGATACAAACAAATCTGCATTGCGGTTGTTTGCAATCGCACTTCTTTCTTTGAGAGGAATGAACGTATCATCCCTTCGAGTCATCACTACCCGATACTTGAACCGGTTGACCAATATAGTTTTAACGTGTCTAGCAATGGTCAGGTTAACATTTTTCTCATGGAGACCCCCTGCGCTTTTAGCCCCTTGATCTTTGCCGCCATGCCCCGCATCTACAACAATTAAAGATGCAGAATTTTTACCTCTACCAGAAGAAGGGGTATAAAGATGGCCCTTTTTTCCCTTCTTACTCTTTTTAAAATATGCTTTTTTAACCGGTGCTTGAGTAGAAGGTTTGGTTTTACTGACTACTACCCTCTTTTTTCGAGAGTCAGGCTTGTCTGCCTTTTTGATCTTGCTGGCCAATTGCGGCTTGGAGATTATTTTTTTCTGCTTCAGTTTTTTTGGTGGCGTTGCTAAAACCTGTTTAACGACTGCGGGCTCCGCTTTTTTCACTTTCGCCAAAGCCGTCATTGATCCCTGTGAACCAGCCTGCTTAACACCTTTCGGTTCAGGCTTTTTCTCTTTCGATAAAGCTTTTTTGTTTACAGACTGCGTTTTAGGTGCTTTTTTAAGAACCTGAGAAGTGGATGCAAGCTTTTGATACTCCAGACGAGCCTTCTTTGCCTGATCACCACTAGGATACTTTTCAAATATCGTTTTTAATATATCAGCAGCAGATGAGAAATCTTTTTTATCAAGATAGATCTCAGCCGACTCGAACAACGCGTCATCTGTCAGCGTCCCCTTTGAGTAATCTCGGGAAACCTTTTTATAATAGTGGAGAGCCTGATCCAGATCTTTTGAGTTTTTGGAAACTCCATTCAGCCCTTGATACAACCGGGCCATGGTGAATACCGCTTTATAAGCCTGTGGACTTTTAGGATGGCGCTCCACCACTTTAGAGAATTGCTGAATGACTTTTTCCCAATGGTGGCGGAATTGTTGTTTATCTGGAGATGCCTTAAACTTGTAATACGATTTTTGCGCCAGATAATAAAGGTCTTCAGAAGAAGGGGATTTTCCGGCCCAGGCAGAAGATGTTTGCAAACACAGAATTGCGAAGCACACGACAAATGCCGCATTTTCAAATTTCATATGAAGTTGATGCACTGACATGGCAAGGCCTCGAAAAAGCCCACTCACCTTAACTAGTTAATTTAATTGAAGTTATCGATTAAGCATAACATTTCCCCTAATCAGGGTCAATAGAGCTCGTATATAAATGAAAAGAGGATTATCGTCCTTGCGTCAGGCGTTCAGCCAAGTCTGAAGGCAGGCCGTTTTCACGGATTTTATCCTGAGCAGAACTCAAGTCATATTCAAAGCGGTGAATTCGCACTATTCTTTCTTCTGAATCATAAACCATGAAAGCAGGATTCGGATTCCTGTCCCGAGGTTGCCCTAAACTTCCGTCATTAAAAATATAACGTCTTTTCGGTTCAATATTCCAAATATCCGAGACATAGTCGTTTATTTCACCATCCGCTTTTTGCTCAAGAATAACCGGCCTATGAGAATGACCTACAAAGCAAATTGCGGCTTCAAAGCTTTTGAAGTTGCGCTCTCCTACTGTCTTTGAAGTCACATAATACCAAGACTCCGGCTTATAGGGGGAGGCATGCACCCAATAAATCCCCCCCTCTTCATGATCCAAGGGAAGCGAACTAAGGAATAGTTTGTTTTTTTCTGTTAGTTTTTCCCGGGTCCACAGGCAAGATTGATAGGCATCGGAATTGAAATAAGAAATATTGGTCTTGTTGACAGCGGCCCAATCATGGTTGCCCGCTACAGAAAAGTCTACATTTTCCATCACCCACTCTACACAAGCATTGGGGTCGGCTCCATACCCGACAATATCTCCCAGACAAACTAGTTTATCATGTGCAATCGATTCTATCTCTTTTTCAAACTGATTAAGGGCTTCGAGGTTGCTATGTAAATCGGAAAAAATAATATAACGCATTAACGGGTTTATTTCGCCGTTGGAGAGGAGGTGTCCTTTAGTGTTTCTTTAAAGACCTTATCAAGAATGCCGTTGATAAAATCCGGGGAGTCCTCGGTACCAAATTTTTTAGCGATCTCAACGGCCTCGTTAATAACTACTTTGGGAGGAGTGGCCGTCGTAAACACTAATTCACAAATACCCAGACGCAAAATACTTCGGTCAACCATGGACATGCGGTCCAGTGCCCAGTGGTCACTAAATTTATTAAGTAGAGCATCAACTTCTTCAGCGTGAGCAAAAACCTTTTCAACCAGAACCGTCATAAACTCGATGATTTCTGCTTGAGTGCCAGACCTTTCGGTAAACTGAGCTATCTGAGTTTCAAGGTTATCTGGGTTGAATTCGCTTTGATACATGAACTTTAAAGCCAATTCTCTCGCAATGCGTCGCTTTCCCATAAACTCCTCAAATTTTTCTGTATAGATTTGCCATTTCAACAGCCGCCAGTGCTGACTCTCTTCCTTTATTGGAAGAGTCAGGGCCTGACCTTGCTACCGCTTGTTCAAGATCATTTGTCGTCAACACACCAAACAAAACAGGAATATTAAACTCAAGTCCCACTTGATTAATCCCTCTACTGGTTTCAGCCGAAATATATTCGAAGTGAGGAGTCCCACCTTTAATCACAGCACCAAGGCAGACTACGGCATCAAAGTTTCTGGTGGAACAAAGTTTTTTCGCAGCCTGTGGAATTTCAAACGCTCCGGGAACGCGGACCACTTCCACATTCTCCTCATCAGCGCCCTGTTCCTTAAAGGTTGCAAGCGCACCACTAAGAAGCTTGCTCGTCACAAAGTCATTAAAGCGGCTCACCACAATTCCAAAACGAAGCCCTTCGGCGTTCTGATCACCCTCGATATATTTAGCCATGCAAGAAGTTCATTGAATATTTGAAAACATATGGCCCATTTTTTCCTGCTTGGTCCGAAGGTATTTGATATTGTCTTTTTTAGCCTGCACTTCAATGGACACCCTTTCCACCATTTGCAGACCATACCCTTCAAGCCCAACAATCTTCCTGGGATTGTTCGTCATTATCCTTATTTTCCCGAGTCCCAGCTTGCGAAGGATCTGGGCACCAATACCATAGTCTCGCAGGTCAGGCTTGAATCCGAGTTCTTCGTTGGCTTGCACGGTGTCCTTTCCTTCATCTTGCAGGGCGTAGGCTTTCATTTTGTTGACGATTCCTATCCCACGTCCTTCTTGATACAAATAAAGCAGGACACCCTTACCTTCCTGATCAATCATTTCCATGGACTTCTTCAATTGTTCACCGCAATCGCATCGAAAAGAACCAAAAACATCTCCGGTCAAGCATTGCGAATGAACCCGGACTAATGTCGGCTCATCTGCCTTAATCTCTCCCTTAACCAAAGCAATATGTGTCTGGTCATTCAAAACATTCTTAAAGACCACAGAACGAAACTCACCAGAATGGGTCGGCAAAATAGTGGAGGTAACCTCTTCCACCAATGCCTCCTTCTTGAGTCTGTATTCAGCAAGGTCTTTGGTGGTGATCATTTTCAACCCATGTTCTTTTATAAATTCCGTCAGATGGGAAACTCTGGCCATAGTGCCATCGTCATTCATGATTTCGCAAATCACGCCATAAGGTTGCAAACCAGCAATACGCGCAATATCCACCGAAGCTTCGGTCTGCCCCATGCGAACCAGCACACCGCCATTTTTCGCCCGCAATGGAAAAATATGACCCGGCTTAACCAAATCTCCTCTGGCAGATTCAGGGTCAATCGCGACTTTAATTGTATGCGCCCTGTCCGCAGCTGAAATCCCTGTCGTCACACCATTTCTGGCATCAATAGAAACTGTAAAAGGAGTTTCAAAGGCAGACTCATTATCATCGACCATCATGCTCAACCCCAACTCACGAGTCCTGCTTTCCGTCAAAGTGAGACAAACCAAACCTCGACCGAATTTAGCCATGAAATTTATAATTTCCGGGGTGGTTTTCTCGGCGGCGACCATCAGGTCTCCTTCATTCTCTCTATCCTCGTCATCCACAATGACGATCATTTTCCCCTGCTGGATATCTGCAATGGCTTCTTCTATTGTGCTGAATTCTTTTTCCATAACTTCCTTTATCGTGAAAAACCTTGTTGGTGCAGAAAATCAAGAGAAGGTCTCTTCTCACCCGGCTGCAATAAGGTTTCACAGGCTTTGAACACGTATTTGCCTATCATATCACATTCAATATTTATTAAATCGCCAATTTTTCTGGCACCCAAGTTCGTATGTTCCAAAGTAAAAGGAATGATGGAAACAGTAAACTTGCTATCTTTACAATCAAAAACAGTCAAGCTGATACCATCCAAAGCGATGGAGCCCTTTTCCATTATGAAAGAACTCAATTCTTCTGGATGGGAAAACCGAAATAAGACCTCGCCGGGTTTCTCCTCAATCTCTACAATTTCACCGACACGATCAATATGTCCACTGACAAAGTGTCCACTGATTTTTGTCGAAGGGGTGAGAGACCGTTCAAGATTAAGCTTGTCTCCCTTTTTTACATTTTTAAAATTAGTTCGATTGAGAGTTTCGGTGCTCAAGTCCAATTTAAAAGTCGTCTGCGTGGAATCTACAACCGTCAAACAAACTCCGTTCACGGCAATGCTCTCACCATCTTCGAATCCAGAAAACTCCTCCTCCGTATTCACAACCAGCACAGCTCCTTCGTTTTGCTGAACAAACTCACCAACCATTCCTACTGATTGAACTATTCCACTGAACATGGGATCGCCTCCATCATTAAATCTTCACCAATTTTCGTCACCTTAATATCCTTTAACTTCATCGCACCATTCACCTTCACGACTCCCTGTCCACCAAGAAAACTGGGAGCTTTCGTTCCGCCTATTAATATAGGGCTGATGAATGCAACAACTCGGTCTACCACGCCAGCTTTAACAACGCTGGCATTCAGTTCGGAACCACCTTCAATCAGTATAGAGTTCATATCTCTATTTGCCAATTCTTTCAGCAGGTGCTTGATGTTGAACCCGTTCTTTAAGAGTTTACCCTTAAAAATTTCTATCTTCCTGTTGACCAGAGTTTTCAGGCGGCGAGAAGAAATATCGGGGCCGGTTACATAAATTATTTTTTGCGAACGACTATTTTTAAAAACCTTGGCGGTGAGTGGGATTCTATTTCTTCGATCCAGAATAATGCGAACAGGATGTTTAACTGAGCCTGTTTTAAGTCTGCAAGTCAAACGAGGGTCATCTTTCAAAACAGTTCCTGTTCCCACCAGAATGGCATCAACCTGATTTCTAATCTTATGAACATGGTTTCGCGCCAACTTACCCGTGATCCAACGCGAGTCCCCGGAACGGGTGGCAATTTTACCATCCAAAGACATGGCAGTTTTTAAAATCACAAATGGCATCCCCGTTTTCATGATCTTTACAAACGATTCATTCAGTTTCACGCATTCTTCCTTTAGCACATCCGAGACGATGACTATGCTATGCTTCTTGAGCGAACGTAAACCTTTTCCGCTGACTTGCTTATTGGGGTCTTTCATACCAACAAAGACTCTTTTAATGCCAGCCTCAATGATCGCTTCGGTACAGGGAGGCGTCCGGCCAAAATGGCAACACGGTTCCAGGTTGACGTAGAGATCGGCAGAGCGAGCCTTGTGTCCTGCTTTCCTCAAAGCTTCTATTTCAGCATGAGGTTGCCCCGCACGGGAATGGTAGCCTTCTCCCACAACCTTCCCCCCTTTGACCACAACAGCTCCCACCATAGGGTTCGGGCTAGTTCTGCCATAAGCCTTACGGGCGAGCATAAGTGCCCTGCGCATATATTGAATGTGTTTATCTTCTATCAAAGGATGACTGGCTATTTGGGGTGACTTAAAGAAGGTTTTTCTCTATCGACGTAAAATATCAACCATGTGTTTGCGGATGCTTCCACGCTGATACACAATTTCGATTCTGCGATTGCTGGCCCGTCCTTGCCGACTGTCATTGGGGACTTTGGGTCGGTATTGCGCAAAAGCTTCGATAGACAATTGAGTGGGATTGAAACCGGCCTTAACCAGCTTTCTAGCCACCTCTGCGGCGCGGGAAGCAGACAACTCCCAGTTGGAGGGGAACCGTTCCGTCCTTATAGGTGCGTTGTCGGTATGCCCTTCAATTTTCACCTGATAACTGAATTGCTGTAGAATTTCAAAGACTTGCTTGATAATCTCATCTCCGGTATATGTCATCCTGGATTTTCCGGGAGGGAACATGACCGTATCTGAGAGTGTTATGATTGCGCCTCTCTCATCGGAGGAGACTTCCACTTTTCCTGCTAGTTTATTCTTGAAAACAAATTCCTCGACTTCTGAAGCGATTTCTTCCACTTCTTTAGCCACCATCGCACCTACTTCATCGACAGCATGAACTGTGGTCTCATCAAGAACCTGTTCCTTAATAACGTCCAGCCCTTCCCGAATACCTGCTTCAGGAATATCCTCTTGGCCTAAGGCATCGCGCAAGGAAGATTTGATTTGTCGCCATTTTTCTTCCTCGATAGACCCCATGGCAAAAAGCAGAATAAAAAACACCATTAGAAGCGTTACTAGATCAGCGAAGGTCATGACCCAAGCGGGTGAACCTTCGGGACACTCGTGCTCCTCCTCTTCCTCTTCTTCAGGAGCTGCTTTTTTCTTCTCTTTTTTGGTCTCAGCCATGGCTAGTTATTTTTTCCCCTTATCAGATTTCTTGCCTTTGTCATCCCCTTTCTTGTCCTTTTTGCCATGATAGGTATCCAGATAGTTCTCCAGAACATCCTGCATAAACCTGGGGTTGACACCTTTTCTGATATAGCTGATACCTTCAAGAACCAACTGCATCTCCAACGATTCGGTGGCACTACGCCGTTTAAGCTTAACCGTCATGGGAATAAAGACCAGGTTTGCCACAACCGCACCATAGAAAGTTGTAATGAGTGCGATAGCCATTTTGGGTCCTACGGAACTAACGTCTGAGAGATCCGACAGCATCTGGATCAATCCAATAAGGGTTCCAACCATGCCGAATGCAGGAGCAAATGCTCCCATCTGGTTAAAAATCTCCCAGCCATCCTTGTGCGCATTCTGAAGTTGTTTGACTTCCCTTTTGAGCAGAGCATTAACAGTGGCTTCATCCTTACCGTCAACCGTCATCTCCAACCCTTTTTTCAAAAACTCATTATCAATTTCTTTGAGCTTTGACTCAATCGCCAGAACACCGCCTTTGCGGGCTACATTGCAAACGTTAACCATGGTTTCAATTAATTGATACTGATCCGATTTTCGGACCATAAATACTCTTATAAACAACCCCATCACCTTCATCACCTCGTTGATGGGAAAAGCAATAAGAGTAGCGGCAAGAGTTCCACCCAAAACAATCATGGCAGAGGGAATATTAATAAACAGGTCCAAGCCGCTGTTCATTAAAATCGAGGCCAAAACCAGCCCCACGCCTGCGACTACACCAACTAGGGAAGCTAAATCCATATTTTATGACGGTTGTTTTACTTTAATATTTTTGGAAATCGGATCTACATTGTGGAACTTTAAAATTTTATCCAGGGTTTCTTTATCCAGAACCGTACCTTTTCTTAAAAGATTGATTCCCGATTCAGATAAAATGTCAGAAGCCAATTCCATGCCCTCGGATAAAGCAAAAACAGAGCATTCCATGGTAGGCACTTCTTTGACATCGCCCTGACTATCGACATATTCGGTAAGAGCTCCCAAGACGGCTTCATCAAAAATGGCTCCTGCTTTTTCTTCCATTTTAGATAAAATCTCTGCTCCAGTTTTGCCAGGAGATGCCATTTTGACATGATCAAAATAACTTGCAGCACAAACAATTCGAGAGCCAATAGGAATACGATCACCATACATACCATCCGGTGATCCTGAGCCATCAACGTTTTCAAGGAGGTGGCGGATTATTTCAGCAATCAGTTCGAATCCGGGGAATTCTTTTAATAGCATTTCCCCAACCAATGGATGATTAGTGGTCGACTTGGTTTGTGAATTATCTCTTTCCCCTTCGGTAAGGGCTTCCTGTCTTTTTTTCTCCGTCGGAAGAGCGACGATTCCCAGCTCGTGCAGACGGGCAGCCGACTTAACATTTCGAATCTGATAATCTGTCAAACCCATTTTCCCCGCGATAAAAATTGAAGCCTGCGCAACTCGTTCAGAGTGACCACGGTGTTCTGTCTGATGTAATTCAATAATCGTCGCTAAAAGACCTTCTGTGGAATCAAACCGGTTAGCAAGCTCCTCCACCATGGAAGATATTTGCTGGTTCTTGTTCTCCAATTGTTCGTTGAGTTCAGTCATTTCCTTAAGGCTTACACCCAGGCGTCTCTTATCATTCCTGAGTTCTTCATTAAGGGAAGCGAGCTTATGGTGAAATTGCTTTAATTGGCCTAAAGATGCCTCTAACTGCTTGTTCTTCTCAAAGACCGCGTCATTGAGATGAGCCACCCGCATAACGAAGTTCACCACAAATAGCAGTTCACCTTTTTTCAGGGGCTTGGATAAATAGGCATCCGCCCCTGTTTCACTGGCCTTGATGGCATTGTCCTGCTCAGCGTCATAGGCAGACATCAGGATCACGGCAGAACGAAGCTTAAGCTCCCGCACACGTTGGCAGACCTCAAACCCATTCATTCCCGGCATATGAATATCGCATAGAATAATATCCGGCTTGATTTCACGCATCATCTGAAGCCCTTCCTCACCCGTTCCGGCTTGAAAGACTTCAAGAGTCTCCGAACCAAAAGACTTTGTCAGAATCTGCTTGACGATTAGCTGTAGCGTTCGATCATCATCAATGCTTAAAAAGCGTTTTACATTTTTGTTTGTGGCCAAGTTCCCAAGCCCCCATAACTGCAGGAAAAAGAAATAGAGAAGACTTCTAAAATATTAAAGAAAATCCCCTCAATAGAATTGTACCGATAAAATCAAAAACCTTTTGGAGTTTTTTTCGCCCAAAACTTCACAAATCGAAAAAATTCACCTTAATTCAGTGAAATCTGGCTATTGATTCGAGTTTTTGACAGACTCGAGTCTGCCCCTCGCCTGAGCAAGGGTAAACTTGCAATTTAGCTATAACCTGATAATAGAATTTAGTTTCTTATTATCAGGCAAAACCTGATCAAATTCAACTCGTTATAGTCTTTCAGACAATATTTCTACCTTATCGTCCAAATATAGATTTCTTTACGACTTTTATTGTTTTTCAACGAAATAAAGGATATTACTCGTCGTCGTCCTCATCGATCTCAATTTCGGTAAACCGAGGGGCCTCGACGCACCGTAGTCCCACCGCCAAATGTCGCTCGGAGGGATCAAAGGAGTTTCTGAAAGTGCATTTTGCATGGACCAGATAATTCATCCACGACCCACCCCGCACAATCCTCTGAGTCGTATGCTTGGAAGCATTTTTCTGCATGCACCACTCCCAGACATTGCCCGCCATATCGAAACACCCATAAGGAGACATGCCCGGCTCCAGATCCATAACAGCGTTGGTCTTGCAGGCCATGAAGTCGCAGGTGTTGGCAAACCCTTTTTCATAACCCATCGGATCACCCCAGGGATAAACCCGACCATCTGTTCCCCTGGCAGCCTTCTCCCATTCCTGTTCAGTCGGCAATCGCAGCCCCATCCACAGAGAAAAAATAGTCGCCTCATAATAATTGATACCAATTACAGGCTGGTCACTATCAAAAGAGTATCGGGGAAACCGGTTTCGATGTTGCGGATCAAACTGTTGGTACAAAGCATTGGTAACCGGGAATTTCATAATAGAAAATTCCTTCAGGAGAACCCTATCCTCTTCATCATCCTCTTCCTGATAAATAAATTTCCCTTCTGGAATCGTGACCCTCTCTGAAAACTTTTTAAAGATCGCTTTATTTACCTGCTCCCGGTCATTAACTTCATCAAAAAACGCCTTAAATTCTTCGAGCTTTTTCAAAGGTTCAAAATCAAACGTATCCAGAAGTTGGTGAAATTTCACTCCATGCCTTGCTAGGATTAATTCAACCACACTGAACAAAATTCGACTGTCACGATGCTCTCGTTTCATTAAACGAAGCAACAGGTCTTGCAAATATTCTTTTTCGTTGCACTTAATAACCTCTTCAACGGACACCTGCCGACATTGAGCAAATTGAGGAAAGGTTTCTTTACATTGATATTTCAACAACTGCCTTACCAAAAGGTCTTGCTCCCTTGGAAGGTCACCCACTTCAGCCAGCGAATTACCAGCCAACATCACAGCCCCTTCTGCAATTAAAATATCGAACAACTCTTTTCCGTTAACCCCTCCGGCCAGAATCTTAATAGCTTCGTGCCATTTCTCATTGCCACAGTTTTTCAGGACTATTTCTTTCCAGCCATCGTTCTTCTGTATATACCGGCTTGCAAAATACTCCTGAAACGACGGGTGACCATACTGCCAACGACGTATCGTCTGTTGCAAAATATCGTTCCACCAAGGAGCAATATTCCCCCCCTGTAACAAAGTTTCCTTTCCTTCCAGAATCGTTTTTTCGTAACCCGGTTCTACTTTACGAAAACGTTGTTGCTGGTCTTCAGTCATTAACTTGTAAGAAACTTCAGCAAGCTGATCGAGGCAGTTCTCCACCCAAGTCTCATCCGCCGTAGGGTTGGCCGATTTCAATTTAAAACGAAACCAAGTGGAAAAAATCTCCATCCTGTTATTCAATCCATCAAGAAGCTCGTTTTCAGAAAGCTCTCGAATCACCCGCAATAAAAGCGGAACATCTATAAGTTCTGGGGTGAAAAGTGCGAGGTCTTTAATCTTTTTATTTTTAGAAGCATCTCCCAGGTAGGCATTAACATCCTTCGGGTCAATTTTCTGGAAAGCCATTTGAAACGCGGCACCCTCACCACGCTTTATAACCGCGTCGGTAGATAAAGAACCAAAGTTGAACCCACAACTGGCAAGCAAAACAAAGTTACTACGGAAGGCGTTATCTTCCAGAAACGACTCCATAAAAAATTGAAAACGGTCCTGGGGATGGAGCTGATCGAAGCCGTCTAGTAAAAACTGGCACTTGCTGTAATTGAAAATAGTGTTAACCGTATTTCCAAGAAGTCCTTCATCCAGAATCAAATCCGGGTCCTCTTCCAGTTCAAGCAGGACCACATCGATGATTTCACGATTCACAGATTCACGGAACAAATCAAACCTGCCACCTTCCGGCAAATTCCCAAAATGAAAATACACAGGAAGGCAATAGACCCCATGCGCCGGTTTCTGCAGAAGCGTTTCCAGATAGTGTTTCAGGAAAGTGGTTTTGCCCATCCCCGTTTCAGCATCCAGCATGATCTTCAGCCGATTGACCTCCAACAAATCTTCATTGATGATTCGTGGAGCGGGGAACACCTGCTCAAGCAAGCTTTGCCTGTGCGTGATCGGATTGACATCGAGCAAGACCAGAGGAATAAGGGTTTTGCTTCTTCTCCCCTTAGCCAATGCCTCATCCAGCCAAAGAGAAACCCTCTTCAACTGATGCTTCCTGTAAATTTCTACAACCCATTCAATGGATTCTTCCGGTCGTTCCCGCGCAACAGGAACTTCTTCCCCGCCAAAACCGGGAACCAGTCCTTCAGTCTCACTCATGAATATTCACCTGACAATCGTGCTTTATTTAGACAGTTATAGTATTGAAGCTTGTTAGTCATTAGTTGTGTCCAGCGTTACGCTGGCTCGATGATGACAAACCTGCTATTATCATAGGATATTGATTTCATACTATCATATTGCCCGCCAAAGCCCCCACCGATGATCCCGTTAAAAGACGAAAACTCCACAAAAAACTTCCCCGTTTTCACGCTTCTATTTCTTGCACTGAACGTCATTGTGTTTATTTACGGGGTCAATCTACCTGTCCACCCCAGTGTACTTTATGAAGAGTATGCTCTCATTCCTTACCAACTTGTTCACCATCCAGTTGCCGCATACCCCACCCTATACACCTCCATGTTTCTGCATGCAGGCATTGGGCACTTGGGAGGGAACATGCTTTATCTCTGGATTTTTGGTAATAATATTGAGGATGTTTTAGGAAAGTTTCGATTTATCCTGTTTTACTTTGTCTGTGGAACTATCGCAGCAGTGGGGCATATCGCCACCGATATGGACTCACAAATCCCCATGGTCGGTGCAAGTGGTGCTATATCGGGAATACTTGGTGCCTACCTGATATTGTTTCCATTCGCCCGAATTAAAACCTTTATTTTTCTTGGAATTTTCTGGACCATCGCACGGGTTCCAGCCATCGCTTTATTACTTTTATGGATTGGTCTACAAATTTGGAACAGCGTGGCAGTAGGTGCTGGAGGAACAGCATGGTTCGCACATATAGGAGGGTTCGTTGCCGGGATCCTTCTCATTCTACCGTTCAAGCATATTCGTTAGTTTCTAACGACCGAACATAGAAATCAGCATTACGGCCACAAGTGCCAGAAAAAAAATCCAGATACCGAGAAACCATTTTGGATTCATGCCTGGATAATCAGGTTTAAGCGACTTCTGGCAATGTGGACAAATAGAAATTAGCGAATCAATTTCTTTTTTACAATAAGGGCAACTTTCCATTATTTCTCTAACTCCCCCTGAAGTCTTAATCGCACCAGATTCAGAGCGGCCTGTGCCGACCGTTCTTTATTTTTAATCCGGTCATGCGTGAAAATAAATTTTTTGCAATACGTTCCAGACCGGTCATGAACTGCAATATAGGTTAAGCCAACAGGTTTAAGATCACTGCCTCCTGAGGGTCCAGCAATTCCGGTTACAGAGACCCCTATATCAGCTCCGGTCACACGGCAAACACCTTCGGCCATGGCCTGAGCCACCGGTTCACTCACTGCACCAAACTCTTCGATCAATTTTGGTTCCACTTGCAGACGATTTATTTTAGCAGCGTTACTGTAAACAACAAAACCTTCCTTAAAGTAATCGGAACTGCCCGACACCTGTGTCAGGAGATGCCCTATCAACCCTCCAGTACAAGACTCAGCCGTAGCCAGAGTCAACGACTTCTCCTGCAACAAAGCACCGACCTTCTCCTCAATCTCATCTTCATCCTTACCATAAATATAACTGGATAACTTTTGGGTCAAAAAGCCTTCTACTTCATCAAGACGCGATTCCCCTTCCTGCCGGGAGTCTGCCAACACAGAAATACGAATCCGAACACCCAGATGCGAAGGTAAAGAAGCTATCGTCGCTTTTTTCTGTAGTTCCTGCAATGGTCCTATTTTGGTCCATAAGTCAGATTCAGAAAGTCCTGTAGTTTTGATTAACCTATGCAAGAAGGTTTTATTATTTTGTGCGGCCATTTCTGGAGCAACATATTTTTCAAACAAATATTGCATCTCCAGAGGAACACCAGGAAGGGAAAATAAAGTGCTGTCTCCCTGCTTCATTTTAAATCCGGGAGCCGTACCTTTTTCGTTATAAAGGATTTCTGCTTTCTCAGGCACTTCACACTGACTCTGCACACTCTGAGGAACTTCCCGATCCCGAGCCTGGAATCTCTCCTTCAGCATGCCAGCCACTTTAGAATCCTTTTTTAAACCGCACTCAAACACTTTGAGTAAAACTGATTTGGTTATGTCGTCGTGCGTTGCACCAAGTCCACCTGTCAACACAACCCAGTCCGAACGTTCCAGAGCAAGCTTCACACAATTCGCAATTATGGAAGCGGAGTCTCCTACAGTGGTTATGCGAGAAACCTCTATTCCCAGTTCGTGAATCTTTTCGCCCAAATACTGCGAGTTACGATCCAAGATCAGGCCACTGACCACCTCATCGCCAATCACCACCAGTTCTGCACAAGGTGCCTTAGAGTCACCAAATATCATGAAACCTCAACCATTAAAGAGAAGAAAACACATTCTACCTTCCAGAGTGTTCAAGTACGAGAAAAATGGAGACACACTTGGAGACAGACTAAATAAAGTCCGCATTTTTAGCACTTTTGAGGTTAACAGAACACCTGTGAGTCATGAGCCCTTTTAAATTTGTGGAATATTTTCTGGCCACCAAAGACCTTAAATATTAGTAACAGTATTTTAAGTCCTGATAATGACGAATTTTCTTGCCAAAAAACCAAGTTAGCCTGACTATTATAAATATGGACTTTAAAAATAAATTATTACTTCTTGGAAGAACTCTAAATTTGAAAATTTTATTTACTTTATTTTTTTCCTTACTTTTTATCAGTGAAGCTTTTGCCGTAAAATCCTATAAAGGATATAGCAAGTTGCCCGAACCCATGGCAACCTCTAAAGGGGAATCCATTTACAAGGAGTCGGACTGCTCCATGTGCCATGGTGAGCTGGGCGATGGCGAAGGATTCCTTGCTGCAGGTTTACAACCCAAGCCCAGGGATTTCACCGATTTCATGCAAATGAATACTGTGCCTGATATGGCCATTATCAATGCAATTCGTGATGGCCTTCCAGGGACCTCGATGCCCGCTCACCCTGATTTCAATGATGAACAGTTAGAAGAACTTATTCTTTACCTGCGATCATTGCTGGCAGAAACCTACCTCACGCTGAATGTGTGTTTATCTAAATCACATATTGTTGATACAGGCGACTCGGGACTTGACCTGGATGATTTTAGAATTATTGTAGACAACCCGGAACTGATCGACGTTGAGAGAGATGGAAAGCTGCTCAACATATCCACCAAGCTTAAATTGGAAACGATCAAAACTTTAATGAAAAAGAGGGTCACTCGAACCCATATCAAGTTGGTGGAAAAAGATAATATGGTATCCATCATATCTGTAAGAGTTCACCGGTGCCTTCGTTAATTTGGGAACTTGATTGAGGACAGACCTAATATGCATAAAAATTTAAAAACAGTTTTTTTGGTTGTACCTCTCGCCCTGATAGTCAGTGTTTCAATCGCTTTTGCCAAGAAGCCAAAATACACCGAGGTTGAGATTGGCAACGGCGGCTCCATCAGTGGAACCATCAAGTTCGAGGGACAGGTTCCTCCCCCGTCCAGCGTCAATTTAAATAATGAAAAGAATTCAGAGTTCTGTCTGGAAAATGCCAGTCCTACCAAGCAAGGTGAGCTCATTCTTCACCATGTCGAGGTGAAAAACAATAAACTCAAGGACGCAGTGGTATTCATCCAAAATATTGTTAAAGGAAAACCCTGGGCCAATAAAACCTTGGAGATACATTTTAAAGATTGTCTGGCTTTTCCGAAAGTCGATGTAGTCAGAAAGACCCCCAGAATTCTAACAAACAACCTTGTTACAATTGAAAACTATGACGCAGGAGTTCTGCACAATCCAAAGGGTTTTTCGATTGGCAAAAAAACACGTAAGATCTTTTTCAAAAAATGGCTCCTCAACAAGGGGGCAAAGGTAGATGTCTCCAAATCCATGAAACAACTGAAAAAGGAACGGGATTCTCATTTTTACATAGAATGCGAACAACATCCTTGGATGTCAGTGAGCACTAGAGTAGTTTGGAACCCTTATCACGATGTCAGCAAGAGCGATGGTTCCTTTAAGATTGATCAAATCCCCCCCGGACATTACAAGATTGTTGTGTGGCACCCTTATGCAGGCGAAACAACTACAGAGGTTGATATTTCTGCGGGTAAGAATACCCCGCTAGAGTTAACGTTGCCATAACAGTATTTCCCTGTACCACATTCTTTAAAGGCGTCAATGACGGAAAAAAAAGATCTGACCAGGAGGGGTTTTTTTTCCTATGCCTTCATGGGATCAAGCCTGCTTGCCGGCCTGACCCTACTCACCTACTACATTGTCCAATTTCTTTTTCCTACTGCGAACAAGAACCTAACCCGAAAAGTTTATATCACAACGACGGACAAGATTGCCTCCGGCCAAAGTTTCAAGTTCAAAGATTTAAAAGGTGCCACCATTACCGTCACCAATACCGGCAAAGAGTTCATTGCCCTTTCCACAAAATGCACTCATTTAGGATGTCAGGTGTTTTGGAAAAAGGATGCGAAGGTGTTCTATTGCCCTTGTCATGAAGGTTATTTCAGCCCCAAGGGCGAAGTGTTGAAAGGGCCTCCACCAAAACCCCTGGACTCTTACAAGGTAGAGGTGATTGACAAAGCCATCTATATCCATGTTGATGAGGTCTACAATGGCCGCGCCTAAAATAGATCTTCTACTGGCGTGGGCCAAAGAGCGCATTCCTTTCGATCTCGATGAATTAAAGAGCCTCACCAATGAGCCCGTTCCCAATCACCTTAAACAATGGTGGTTTGCTTTAGGAGGAACTCCGGCAATCTTATTTGGCATCCAGATTGTGACGGGAATATTTCTATTATTTTACTATGTTCCCACTCCATCAGATGCATACGACAGTATAACCAGAATCACCTACGATGTAAGGTTCGGTTGGTTTATTAGAAGCATTCATAAATGGGCTTCCGAACTGATGATCATAACGATGATACTCCACATGACTCGAGTCTATTTTACCGGTGCATACCGAAAGCCCCGTGAGATAAACTGGATGATCGGTGTCATTATGTTCTTCATAACTCTGGGACTTGGCTTCACAGGGTATTCGCTCGTGTATGACCAACTGTCCTACTGGGCAGCCATGGTGGGGACGGAAATAGCGGAAAGCACACCTTTAATCGGGCCTCTGGCAGCAGATTTTATCAGAGGCGGGTCAGCGGTGGGCCCTAACACATTAACCCGGCTCTATATTTTTCATATTGTAATTTTCCCCGGAGCACTGGCAGGCCTGGTCGTATTACATATTATTTTTGTTCGCCTTCAGGGAGTCACGGAATATGAGTTTGACGAGGAAAAAAAGCTTGAGAATAAAAAAACTTTCCCACTTTTTCCTGATCATGTGCTGACTGAACTTATAATTGCTATTCTAATTTTATATATCCTCAGCATAATGGCAATCATCGTCCCAGCAGGGTTGGGTGAAAGAGCTGACCCACTTATTACACCAGAACATATTAAACCAGAGTGGTATTTCTACGCATCATTCAAATGGTTGAAACTGACCAATGTATATTTGGGAATTCTTGGACAGATAGCTTTTGCTACCGCCGTTTTTTTCTGGCCATTCATAGATTACTTACTCATTAAATGGTTTCCCAAAAAAGGAATGAGCATCAAGATTGGTTTTTTAGGCTTCACTTTTTACCTGGCCCTCACAGTTTGGGAGGCTATGACTTGAATATAACTCAAAAGGATGGTGTGTTATGTCCCTGAACACTAAGAGAATAATCATTGCGGTGATTGGTCTGTTTTTTCTGGGTGCTCTTTTAATTGTTGGCACCATTGAAAGCAATAAGAGGATTCTGGGTAAAAAAGCCGCCATCAAAGTACCTGAAACCAGTAAAAATTGCGTCGACTGTCACACTGTGACAAGTCCCTCACTCGTTGAGCAATGGAGAGACAGTAAGCACGCAATAAGAGGCGTTGCCTGTATGGATTGTCATCAAGCACAAAAAACAGATATCGATGCATGGGAACATGAAGGACATACTATTGCTGTTATCGTGTCACCCAAAGACTGTTCAAAGTGTCATGCTAGGGAAAATGAAGAGTTCCAAGCATCTCATCATGCTGATGCGGCAAAAATCATAGGCTCACTCGATAATGTTCTCGCCGAAGTAGTAGAAGGTAATACTGGGAGACTGGGGCTGGATGGCAGTTCTCCGGCAGCTATCAATGGCTGTTGGCAGTGTCACGGTTCTGTTGTGAAAATCGGCAAAGACGGCAGACCCACCCCGGCGACTTGGCCCAATACAGGAATAGGACGGATCAATCCAGATGGAAGTAAAGGGTCATGCACGGCCTGTCATTCTCGTCACATCTTTTCTCCTGTGGTAGCACGCCAGCCCGATAGTTGTGGTAAATGTCATATGGGCCCCGACCATCCGCAGAAAGAAATATATGAAGCATCCAAGCACGGTATCGCTTTCAAAGCATTTAAGGAATATATGAAACTGGATGCGCAACCGTGGCGAGTGGGCATAGAATATACTGCCGCACCAACCTGTGCCACTTGTCATATGAGCGCAACACAGGAGCAAAGTGTCACCCATGATGTTGGACGAAGGATCTCATGGAACCTGCGCCCACCCATTTCAGAGAAAATTGATGCCAGGGCGATCAAGGCAGGTAAAAAGGTAGAGCCCTGGGAACAACGTCGCAAAAATATGAAAAATGTCTGCAGTAAATGCCATTCAGAAAAATATGTAGATGGCTTCTATGTCCAGTTCGATTCAGCCATTAACCTCTATAACGAGAAATATGGAATTCCCTCCACAAAAATCATCAAAATGATGAAGGCTGGAGGAGTATTGACGGCAACAGCTTTCGACGAGGAACTCGAGTGGACCTATTTCTATCTATGGCATCACGAAGGCCGTAGAGCACGTCATGGAGCTGCCATGATGGCCCCTGATTACACACAGTGGCATGGGTTCTTTGAGGTTGCCGAAAGGTTTTACATTCATTTTGTTCCACAGGTACGAGAAGCCTGTGAAAAAGCCATTCATAAGAAAGGCGCAACCGCGACTGCCGCAATAGAGGTGCTTAAAGAATTGGATAATATTTTAAATCAAGAGGAGCACAAGTGGTTCCTTGGGAAAATGTCTGACGATGAAAAGGCCAGCAGAAAAGCGGCTGCAGATGAGTTCAAAAAAAGGTACGCGCAGAATTGATTCAGAGGCCATCTTTAGATGCAATAAGCCACATTTTTATTTACTAGTTTTGTAAAAACTTTTCTAAACTAACTTGCATATTGGATGAGAGGTTATAAATCACCCCAGCCTCTCTTTGGAAAAGAGGAGTCCATTAAAGCTCCCCCTTCCACGAAGGGGGTTGGGCGGATTTGATTCCCCAGGAATATGCGCCTAGAAGAAAGAAAAACCCGCAGCTTCTTATTGGCCCTGCAAGGGTATGTGATATCCTCTTCCTTAGTCTTCATGCCCGGCACGGGTAAACCCAGGTGTTCTAGATCGCCACACGCCCTTCAGTCATTCGCGATGACATCCGCGAACTTAACTCGAAATCGCTACTTTGTACATGCAAATGGGTGGCTACTCAAGTTTAGGTACAGGAAAGCAAACGGTAAACGTAGTCCCCTTATCTAACTGGCTTTCCACATTCAGTTCTCCTTCATGCAACTCCACCACTTTTTTACAAATGGCAAGGCCTATCCCTGTCCCTGAGTATTCACTCCGGCCATGCAAACGTTCAAAGGGTTTAAAGATTCTTTCCTTATGTTTTTCATCGAACCCGATACCATTATCTCGAATCGCGATAGAATATTGCTGACTGACATTCTTTTTCACTATTAAGAATACTTTGGGAGGTTCTTCTGCTTTCGCGTATTTTAAAGAATTGGACAAAAGATTTTTAAACAACTGATACATTTGAGATCTATCTGCATTCACCTTGGGCAGGATTTGTACAGATATGTTTTTCTTGCAACCAGGGAAACTGGGCTCAAGGTCATCAATCACTTCGACCATCACCTTATTGAGATCCACCGTCTTAAAAGTTATTTTCTGGGAAGACATTTGAGACAACTTTAATAAATCATCAATCAAATTGTCCATACGTTCAGCAGCTTGTCGTAAGCTCGTCAAGTATTGTTGACCCGTCCCTTCCAGCTCAGTACCAATGCCAGCTTGAACGCGTTCACTAAAAATCATGATTTTTCGCAACGGCTCCTTTAAATCATGTGCCGCAAAGGAAGAAAAATCCTGGAGCGCATCATTACTTCGTTCTAATTCCCGGGTGCGCTCTTTGATACGTTTTTCCTGCATATCCAAAGTATGCTTCAAATCATCTTTGGCCTTTTGTTCACTGGTGATATCTATGGCCATTTCCATAAGCAGGGTAGTTCCATCTGACTCATCGAAAGGAGTTACAGCAGTCAGGTAAGTCTTGCCATCTTGAGAGGTCCATACGCTTGACGCTGTTTCAAGGGAATCAAAGACCTTGAAAGTGCCGCAAGGCTCGCAAGGTGTTGATCGTTCGTGCATCAACTGATAACACGTCCCTTTTTCAGGGTCTCCAAATCGGTCTCGGAACATTTTATTGGCAAAGGATACTGTGTAATCATCGGCTTGTAAGTGAAAGCAAGCTGGCAACTGGTCAAGCATATTGAAAAACTTTTTTCGCTCGTTTTTAATTCCCTCTTCCGCTTTTTTTCTTCTAAGCACCTCATCCACCAAAACAGATTTCATAGAATCGAGACTGGTTATTTCTCTATTCAATTGCAATCCCTGATCAACCAGAGTTTTTTCCAGTTCCTTCCAGTTGCTAATTATGGACAATCCTTTATATGTCGGATAAATTAAAGCCAGCACAACAAAGGTAATCATCGTGAGTACAGATTCAGCTTTTTCATCAAAATCCTCACTTGCATCAGAAAAAAGAGCTCCCTCTAAAACAAACTCCCAAAGCAGACTTAACAGAACGATTGCGACTAGAATATAGAATGCTTGCAGTAAAAAGAATTTTTTCATTGCTATAATTGAGGGGAAATAATTTAATACAATGTTTAGACAACTTACAATATATTTTTACATCCGTATACATGATAAACCTTAGCCGGCGCACCCCCAACTAAAGGAAAGAAGCTTTCTTCTTTACTAACCAACTAACTAACCATTTGTTTTTCAAGTCTTTCAACCAGAGGCCCGTGAGCCACCCAAGCTAAAATTATTTTAACCTATGGCTATTAAAATCAAGCAAAATCATTCCTCTTTGACCTCTGACGAAATCACCCAGAAAACTTATAAATGTGATTTGTGGCGGGGAGGATTTGAAGGAGTGCTCTCTTCTGGTGCCCAAACATTCTGCCTGTTTATTGCTATACGATATTTTAATGCTGAGGAAATTACCAAAGCCCTGATCGCCGCTGCTCCTTTCATGGGGATGTTCCTTTCCATGGTGCTATTGCATTATGCCTCTGCCACAAACTGGGAGAAATCTACCTGGGGTGCCCTTCCTTCTGTGATTACGGGAGTCTGTCTTCTAGTCGCCGCTTGGGCCACGTCCTTAAACCTGTTCGCGGCCTTTATAATCATCGCATATATATGTCGCAGCGCTCTGCTTCCCTTCATCACCGATATTTATGGAGACAACTATCCTGCTGATCGTCGTGGGGAGTTCTTCTCGAAGCCGTTGCTCTTGTCGGTCGGCGTAGCCGCCCTATCCGGGTTCATCGGATCCTTCATCCTCTCAAAGGATATCGGATATTATCCGCTAATCTTTAGCTTTCTCGGATGTTGCGCCTTCTTCAAAGCTATTGCCATCTATAGGATGCCTTCAAAATCTATGGACCAGAGCCCACACGAAAACCCTTTTGGAAACATGAAGTACCTATGGCAAGACCGTTCTTTTGGTTATGTTTTGCTCACCTGGTTCATTATGGGATTCGCCAATTTATGGACCCTCCCTTTGCGAGTGGATTATGTTACTTCACCGGAATGGGGCATTGAAGGATCGGCAATTTTTGTAGCCATGATTATCACGGTTATCCCCGAAACACTGAGAATGCTTCTCATTCCATTCTGGGCCAGACTGTTTGATAAAATGAACTTCGTAATTCTCAGAATGATTCTGAACCTGGCCTTTGGCGCAGGTGTCTTACTCTTTTTCGTCACCTCCAATCCTTGGGTCATCGGTGCGGGTTCAGCCTTAATAGGAATTGCCTTTGCAGGGGGTAGCATTGCCTGGAACTTGTGGGTCACAAAGTATGCTCCTCCCGGAAAAACGGGCGCCTATATGTCGGTACATGTCAGCCTGACTGGAATTCGTGGCACCCTGGGTCCGATAATAGGTTATTGGGCGGTAGGTTTGATCGGCGCCCGAAATATCGGCATAGTTTCCTGCGCAATGATGCTTCTGGCAACCCTGATGC
>JAJDBH010000058.1 GCA_029261455.1 Nitrospinaceae bacterium | reverse complement strand
CAAGTATAAAGTCGCGGCTTTACCGTGTCTAATTAATTGTGTTATTATTAGCATTCCATCTAATTATGAACTAATTGAATTAAAAGGCTTAAATTGGAGCCCTCCACAAAAATACGCGTCCCCAAAGATTCCGCAGAAAATCAGGATGCGCGGTCGATCATTGAAACCGCCCGCAAGGTTCTGAGCATCGAGAGTCAGGCGATAGCAGAACTGGAAAATCGAATAGATTCTCAGTTCGTAGACGTCGTGCATCATCTCAACCATTGCAAGCATCTTGTTGTTACTGGTGTCGGAAAATCTGGACTGATTGGGAAAAAGATTTCATCGACCTTTTCTAGCATCGGGTTGCCTTCTCTTTTCCTGCATGCGTCAGAGGCCAGCCACGGAGACTTGGGAATGATTTCTGATGGAGATACGGTGATTGCCATTTCTAATAGTGGAGAAACTGAAGAGATTGTCAAATTACTCCCGATTTTTAATCGCATCCAATGCACGTTGGTCGGGATGACCGGCAACATGCAGTCCAGCCTTGCTAAAAGAAGCGATTATGTTCTCGATGTCAGCGTTAAAGAAGAAGCCTGCTCTAAAGACCTGGTCCCAACAGCCAGCACAACCGCCACTCTGGCTATGGGCGATGCACTTGCCATGGCATTCATGGAGCTTCGCGGAGTGCAGGAAGAGGATTTCGCACTCAATCATCCCGGCGGCAGTCTCGGTAGAAAACTACTCACCCTGGTCGATGATCTCATGCATTCGGGAGAAGACATCCCTCGAATAAAGGAAGATGCAGATATCTATCAGGTACTAAAGGAAATATCGCAAAAAAGATTGGGAATGACGCTGGTGATCGGAGATCAGGACCAACTTCTCGGCATCATCACCGATGGAGATTTAAGGCGCCTGATTGAAAAACAAAAGGACATTTCCCAAGCCTACGCCAAAGATATGATGGGTGGCCACCCTAAAACCATTACAAAGGATACTCTGGCCGCAAAAGCGGTTAGAATTATGCAGGATCACTCCATCACCTCTCTGGCAGTACTCAGTGATGACCAGAAAATAGAAGGAATCATTCATCTGCATGATATTCTCAAGGCAGGTGTCGTTTAACCCTTACCCGAATCACACCCAACTTAAATTATGACTGGCGACGAACTTAGAAAAAAATTCCTGCAATATTTTGAAGACCGAGGGCACACGGTCGTGTCCAGCTATCCGCTGGTGCCTAAAAATGACCCGACTCTTATGTTCACCAATGCGGGAATGGTGCAATTTAAAGACGTGTTTCTGGGCGAAGAAAAAAGGGACTATAACCGCGCCGTGTCGGTACAAAAATGTGTTCGCGCCGGTGGAAAGCATAACGATCTGGAAATGGTCGGACGCACTTCCCGTCACCACACATTTTTTGAGATGCTGGGTAATTTTTCGTTTGGCGATTATTTCAAAAAAGAAGCCATTCAGTTTGGCTGGGAATTCTTAACAGATGTTATTGGATTACCCCGAGACCGCTTATACATCTCCGTCTTTAAAGATGATGAAGATGCTTTCAACCTGTGGGTTGATGAGATAAAGATGCCGCGCGAACGGATATATAAATTGGGCGAAAAGGACAACTTCTGGGCCATGGGACCCACCGGCCCATGTGGCCCCTGTTCGGAAATATTTATAGACCAAGGAGAAGCCATCGGTTGCAGACAACCTTCCTGCGAAGTCGGGTGCGATTGCGATCGGTTCCTGGAAATCTGGAATTTGGTTTTCATGCAATATGACCGTGATAAAGCCGGCAAACTCACTCCACTGCCCAATCCCTGTATTGACACGGGGATGGGACTGGAAAGGCTCGCCGCTGTTGTTCAAGGGCGCACCACCAATTATGACACCGACCTGATGATGTCCATCATCACTGAGGCCGCCCGCATCACAGGTAAAGAATATGGCAAGCAGGATGAAGTGGATGTCTCTCTTCGAGTGATGACCGATCATGCACGCGCCTCAGTGTTTTTGATTAGCGATGGCGTTATCCCCTCCAACGAAGGCCGGGGATATGTCTTGCGTAAGATCATGCGGCGGGCTCTTCGTCATGGAAAACTTCTTGAACAGAAAGGTCCTTTCTTTCACCGTATCACCAATAAGGTTGTTGACGACTTTAAAGACGCCTACCCGGAATTGAGTGGCAACAGAGACTTCATTCAAAAAGTTGTCATCAATGAAGAAGAAAGTTTCGGCAATACTTTGCATTATGGAACTCAGCGTCTGGAAGAAATTATCGAAAAGGTCCGTAAGGAAAAACTCGACACCATACCCGGAGAAGAAATTTTCAAACTCTATGATACCTATGGTTTCCCCACCGACCTGGTAGAAGAAACCGCCAAAGATGCAGGACTAACGCTCGACATGGAAGGTTACACTCGTGCCATGAATGAGCAGAAGACCAAAGCCGTGACTTCATGGAAAGGGTCCGGAGAAAAAGAAGTCGCTCCTTTTTATAAAGAGTTCCTACAATCATCAGCACCCACCGTCTTTGAAGGTTATGGAAACATTCAAGGCCAAGGCAAAGTATTAGCTATCTTAAAGGGCCAGGCACCTGTCGACTCCGCCAACACCGGAGTCGAGATAGAGTTTTTAACCGACAGGACTCCTTTTTATGGAGAATCAGGGGGCCAGACGGGTGACTCGGGACATGCCTCTAATGAAAATGTTCAACTGTCTCTAGATGATGCGACCAAACCCCTGCCCGGACTGATCGTTCATAAAGCAAAAATTATCCGCGGCACTCTTCGTACCGGGGACAACCTGACATTGGAAGTAAATCCACAAACACGGGGAGACACCGCACTCAATCATTCCGCCACCCATTTATTGCAGGCTGCGCTCAAGGAAGTTCTGGGTGAACATATCAAGCAAGCGGGCTCGTTGGTGGCATCCGACCGATTACGGTTTGACTACACACATTTTTCACCATTAACAGATAAAGAAAGAGTTCGAATAGAATCACTTGTTAATGAAAAAATCCGCGAAAATATTCAGGTTGCGACACAGGAATTGGATATCGACACGGCCATCAAAGAAGGTGCAGTAGCTTTATTTGGAGAAAAATATGGCGATACCGTACGTGTTGTCGATGTACCCGGTTTCAGTAAAGAGCTATGTGGTGGTACGCATGTTAGCGCTACTGGAGATATAGGTTTATTCCGAATTACTTCTGAAGGCGGCATCGCATCCGGCGTTCGGCGTATAGAAGCTGTAACCGGCGCAACCGCTTATAACACCATCCGGGCCGAGCAGGAATCTTTGGCAGCAATTCGTGGACTCTTAAAAGCACCATCCAGCGAAGAGATTGCCAAGTTGAAAAAACTGCTGGAGAAAAACCGTCAATTGGAAAAAGAGATCACCACGCTCAAGGAAAAAATGGTCAGCGGTAAAGAGTCTTCCGGCCTCGATGAGGTGCAGAAAATAGGCAATGTATCGGTATTGATCAAAAAGATTGAAGGAATGGACGCAAAAACCCTGCGCACTTTTATCGACAATACCAAGAACCAGTTAAAGTCCGGGATCGTTGTCGTGGGCTCCGTTGCCGATGGCAAAGTTTCCATGGCGGTAGGCGTCACCAAAGACCTGACCGGTAAATACCATGCTGGCAATATCATCAAGAATATTGCGACCATCGTTGGAGGTAGTGGTGGCGGTAGACCAGACATGGCCCAGGCAGGTGGCCCTAAAATTGACAAACTTGATGAAGCCCTCAATAAAGCAGAAGAATTGATCCGCACCACCTGATCTCCCTGCTTTCGGCCCCCCTATATTTGAAAGTTCTATAGAAATGGATCAGGGAATCCTGTATTATTTCCTAATCATCCATTAATCAAGCCGGTTGTAATTGTCCGGAAAGGAACATATATGAGCGAAATACTAGGTTCTACAGGAACCAGTTCCCCAATCAATCCCATCAGAAAAAAGGAACTGGACGACAATTGGAAAACCGTTGCGGCAAAAGCTGTCACCAACGAAGAATTCAAAAAAACTCTGGCCGGCGATCCTATTAAAGTTTTAGAAGAGCATGGGTTGAAAGTGGCGGCAGAAATAAAGATCAATTTTGACGAGACAAATAAAGAATATAATTTCAACGTTCCCGCAGATGCCTCGGAAGAAATACTGGCAGAAGCGCAGTGGTGGACCTGGCGTTTAAAAATGATCAAAGAATTTGCTCAGGAATTGAGTCGTCAAGTGGGGAACGTAGCGGGCTTCGACGGCGGCTACTGATTAATTCAAAATAAAATTATGCGCCCGTAGCTCAGCTGGATAGAGTATCGGTTTCCGGTACCGAGGGTCGGAGGTTCGAATCCTCTCGGGCGTACCATTATTAAAGAAGCACTTGGCTCTAACTGAGCTGAGTGCTTTTTTAATTTATCTAGATTGCCCACAAAATCACATATAAAATAATATTTAGTATGCGGTTTATTATGTAACCGCGCACCTCATTTGCAAAAAAATGTCACCTCGTTTGCAACAAACCATTTTCCGGAAATGCGTCAATTCCGTGACTTATGATTGCAACATGATGTTGTTCTAGTGGGGTTACTTGAGGACAATCCGGTGGTGGCCACCGATTTATGCAGGCGGTTTAAGTGTCGGGTTTCGGCCAGAAGCGGACATTTATAAATAAATTTTCACTTGATCCTTTTTTCTCCTTAAGCGTGTTATTAACTCGCGCGTCTTATGCGCGTAGCGGAGCGCTTATTGTTTGTTTTCGGCAGTAGTAGGAATAAATAGATTTGGATCAATTCGGAGCTTTCTCTCGTTAAAAAACCATTTTAAAGAATGAAATTCTACCGCCATTCTTAATGCAAAGTGCCTGGAAACTTTGAAATATTCTGGCTCATCTGAATTTTTAGAACAATTTACGAGTTTATACGCATAGTCATTGTCCTGTAAAACAGTGAACAAAAAACCCTTTTCTAAAGCTAATCTTTTCATAACAGCTATATCAAAAATAACTATTAAATATATATCTCCACTTAAAAAAGCGTATAAATTTTTTGGGTCTCTAATTGACAATATAAATGGGTAATAATTAGCCCATTGACCATCGTTCTTTATTGCATTAAGGTCAAAAGCTATTCCTTGCTCAATTCCTTTCAACAATGTTTTTAAATCAACAGATTTCTTCGTAGACATAGCAATATAATGAACACCTGGCTCTGGGGAACACTTAATAGCACCTTTATCTAGAACCGTATTAAACATTTCATTGATTAACTCTATATAATTTACCTCTGGAGATTCTAGTTCTACTCTTTTGAGTTTGGGGAAACCTCTATTAACATTGCTCTCATCATTTTCTAAGTAGTCATGAAGATTTTTAATTGCTTCAATTTGTCGCTCAACCCTTTTATTTTGATTTTTACTAGATTTAACCTCAATGACATATGGGTCGCTATCACCCAACAAACATACATCGCCATGTCGAATGGTATTTGTCAAATCATTCAGCAAGGATGGAACACCATTCTTTTTTGCATCCAAAATCAAACTAAGTTCTTTATTTAATCCTTCTTTCCCTTTTATAGATCCTGCGGATTGCTTTACATGCGGGTTTTTATCGTTGTAAAGAAATGGCTTAATTGACCATTTGTCCAAATATATAAAAGCTATTCCATCACCAAAGCATCTCCAAATATGAAGAAGCCATTGATATTGGGGAATTCGATATTTGATGAGGTTAATCTTTTTTTTAACTTTAATGGCGCCTTCTTTAGAAAGCCTTTTATTCTTTAAGTTGAATTTTAATTTCTTTAGAGTATTTTTGCGTTGTTTTATTTTATCTTCAGTGAGAAGAATTCTTTCTAAGATGTAAAATTGAATTTCAATTAGTAGATCAAGGTTTTCTTGATTCTCCTCAAGGTCCCTCAACTTTTTTGTGAGTGTTAAAAAATGAGTTTTGTAATATCCCAGCATGAAAAGTCTAGTTTGGGTTTATTAAAGGGGTTCAGTCCACTCTTGATTGTAAGTTAATTTCTGCAAGATCATTCCCCCCGTCATTTGCGAAAAAAGCATCTCAAAATTCATTATACAAGATTCCGGTTTTAATGCGGGCGGATGTCCGCTTTGGGTCGTTAACAGACATGTCCACTTTCGGCCAAAAGCATACATCATCAATTTCCTCTACTTAATTCACCTTTGTTCATAATTGTGTCAATACCTTTTATAACTTCCTCAAGTCTATTTACTTCTTTTAGAAATGAGTGCAAGAAACCAAGAACACCACTTATTGCTAACATACATAGTGCAGCATCTTCGGGCATTCCATCAATTTTTCGTGTTTTTGGATTAAATTCCTGATCATATATAGATCTTAATGATGTGATTGCTTTTGATCTGCGGTTTTCGTCTAAAGAATGTGACAACGCATTTCTAACAACATTTATTTGCTTTAACAAGTTCCACATTTTATTTTTGTTATCGCTAAGTGAAAGTGCTCTGCAAAGTTCTAGTTTTTGATGAAATTGTAATCTTGCGTTATCAATATGCTCTGCATGCAATACAAAACTCTCTATAGCTTTATTCATCATATCTTCGGCTACAAGGTGCCCTTTTAAAATAATCTGTGAAGTATCATCGACATATTGTATTTCGTCCATGAATGCCTTTTGTACGTCTGACAGTTTCATACTTCTAAGCTCCTTATAGTTCTATAGTTCAATGTCCGCTATGGGTCGAATACAGACCCTAAAAACCGGCGAGTGGTTAAGCCGCTTCGTTGAGGTTGGTGAGTTCAGAATATTTCATTGAGATTGGGTCTCTTTAAGGGTTTGCGTCCGGGTTAATAATGCCCTCCGGCACAATGGTGTCCTTATCAGTTTGAGTTGAGTTAAGCTGTTCTTGCGTGATAGTGGCTTCTTGAAGGTTTGCTCCTTGAAACTTTGCCCCTTGAAGGTCTGCCCCTGTAAGGTCAGTCCCTATAAGGTTTGCCTTTTGAAGTTTTGCCCCTTGAAGGTCTGCATCTTCAAGATCTGCCCCTTGAAGGTCTGCATCTCGAAGATCTGCCTTCTGAAGGTTTGCCTCTGCAAGGTCTGCCCCTTGAAGTTTTGCCCCTCGAAAACTTGCCCCTTGAAGGTCTGCCTCGTAAAGTTGTGCCCCTTGAAGGTCTGCCTGTCGAAGGTTTGCCTTTTGAAGGTTTGCGTGGTTAAGGTCTGCTTTTTGAAGGTCTGCCTGTCGAAGGTGTGCCTTTTGAAGGTCTGCCTCTTGAAGTTTTGCCTCTTGAAGTTTTGCCTTGTAAAGGTTTGCCTTGTAAAGGTTTGCCTTGTGAAGGTTTGCCCTTATAAGTATTGCCTCTGCAAGGTCTGCCCCTGTAAGATCTGCCCCTGTAAGGTCTGCCTCTGTAAGGTCTGCCCCTGTAAGGTTTGTGATTGATAGATTGATCGCGGTTTTAGTTTTTCCATCCAGGCCTATGTCGAACTTGGTATTTCTCCGCCCGATAATGGTTAGGGCGGCCTGAGTGGTTATGCGCATTGGGCATTCGGCTTCATTGAAGTCTTCTTCTGGCGGCAGTGGTGCGTGCAGTCGCACAAAAGCACAAAGTACCGCCATGATCTGCCCTTGGTAGTCATGGTTTTTTTGCGCGATTTTTTCCAGCGCGTAGAGCCCGCCCAGTTGAATGGCCTCCTTACCATTCTCGCCAATCTGGTCTATGGCTTTGGTGTAGGTTTCGGCAAGGTGGCTTTTTGTTGAATTCTTAACATTTTCCTGTGCCGCATTCGCATTATCCAGCGCCGCCCTTGATGATCGATCCTGACTCTTCGCTCTCCAATAGAGGAAGAAAAGACCGACGAAGGCGGCTAAAACAATGCCAAGGTTCCTTATCTCCTCATGATTCGGAAAGAAGAACCAAGTCGCAACAGGCTCAACAGCCTCAATAATTTTAATTGGCTCTATAGGTGGTATTGGATTCAGCATAAGAATACTATTTAAAAGGTGGTTTCAAGCCTTGACTTTGGTCAATGAAAATGAAAACGACAACTCCATTTTCAAATTTATCAGATCCCATTATACCTTTAATATTGGCAGGGCTTTTGGAAGAGGCTAATGTCCGCTTTGGGTGGCGGACCCTTCACCTAATACTCTAAACTCATTCATTTAAAAATCCCTTATGAGGATCTCTGTTTTCATTCTAGCAGAGGGTCGCTTGTTGTTACCACAGTATAGACTTTTTCCAACTCCACTGATAAACTCTCTCGTTTCGCTGGAGTAGCGAGTTATCTCGTGGCGTGGTTCCACACGTCGGTTCGGGGGGTTGCCGCCTCCCGACCTGCTCCTAGTTTTATGCAGGGGCAGGAATTGGTTTTTTCTTATAGTGAATCGTCACAATTAAATCAGCACCGGCAATGGTCGACCCGACCTGCTTGATTTTCAAACCAAGTCGCTCTGCTATTAAAATATCCTGCGGTGCGGCAAGCACAGTCTTTTCAAAATTAGCCGCGGCTGTCAAAGTGGCCAGGTCTCCCAACTCAGCACCGTCCTTCAGAACATCGATCGTCAGATCCGCATCGGTCGGAGCTGTCTTCGCAAAGATTCCGATCGCAATCACAGTTATGTCTTCCTGCGGAAAGAACCCATCAAAGACAACCTGTTCATCCACAGCATTTCCGACCACCGGAATATTGACCGCCAGAAGGTTGCCAATGTCGTCGACCGCTTCGGCCATGTCGTGATATTCCTCTTCCCAATTCACATCACCAGCACCAGGCTTGGCGAGGTTTAAATTTGTTGTGAATGTATTTCCCATAATAAATTTCCTCTCTTAATTTTTTTCAACACCACCAAAACCATCAGACCCAAATACCTGATGCCCAAATCCGGCGCCAATATATCTGCCGCCAAATTCAGTGGACCCAAAAGACTGCTGACCAAAACCGATATTCAAATAACGTCCACCCAATCCAGTCGACCCGAACTTTTGAAACCCAAAGCCCAGACCCGCTATCGTGCCGGGAATCAGTCGACCCACAACCTTGACTGTATCCATGCGCCGCGCTTTTCCAGATCCGAGTACTCGACCCGCACTTAAAACCATCACCTTCACGTTATCGAGATCGTGTGTAGGCGCATTCACCCACAAAATATCTCCACGCTGGACCTCCATATTGTCGAGGAACAAATCAAACTCATAAATGTCAGTCGGCTTTGAATGCTCTCTGATATAAAATTCAGCAATGTGATCGGCCATCGCAGTAATGCGTATCCAGTTGAACTTAAAATCATCCGGTTTTTCGCGCTTGCCAAATTCAGCAACCGAACTTGTCTCAACCTTTTTCAGGTTAGAGAGATAATCAACCTTCGACCAGTCTCGCTGGTATTGCATATCAATATGGTTGACCAGGCTATCCATGCGGGTGCGCGATGTTTCAAATATTGAGACACCGCTCGATTGATCGTAAGGAATCATCGAGTCAGCAATAACCTTCTGAACAGGACTCTCAGGAGTTGCGAGATTCAGAGGGCGATACAAAGCTTTAGCTTTTCCAAGTTCCCAATAAAAATAAGAACGGCACTCCTTGCCCCATTTCTGCCATAACTCACGCGCCTCAATTTTCTCCTGAATGATGCCGCCAAATTTATAACCACCAGCAATCGCCGCATCCATTAAAACACCGGCTGCATCGATAGTACCTGAATCCATCACACTGGCATCGAGAGCGAGAGGTTTCAAGATCGACCATCTATATAAATGAGGTGGTTTTTCAATCAGTAGATCTGGGGTTCCTGTCACTGAACCCGCATCATCGTCGACCAAACCTTCGACGGTGGCCGTCACCGCATCGCTGAACTCTATCCGCCTCCGGGCATACTCAATTTCCCATGCAACATGAACCACAAAAGCCGTGCGTCCATCTAAAGCACCGACAACCTTAACCTGCGCCTCCCTGCCGGTGAACCAGCTCCAGTCACCATTCACATGACTGGTGACATCAAAAAAATTCACCACGCTGCGAGTCGCGCTGTCTGTTGTGGCACTCAATGCAGGGTTTGAAGAATGCTGAGTCAATGCACCACTTTTAGAAGTTGTCGTGCTCGTAGGTTTAGTAGAAGTATCCAGAGCAGTGGTCATTGTTATGACACGCGTGGCAGAACTTATTTTAAAGGTTATAAATGTAGCACCATGCGTAATGCGAATTGAGTTCGTATCAGTATTTATATTTCCACCTGTTGAATAAGTCTCCGTCGTTCCTTGCCTTCTCCAAATCCGATAACTTCCAGAAGGGCTCCCGCCATTATTATTAGCATTAACATCCACAGTGCTTGGGCCACTGATAGTCCCCAACCATTCATAGCCAAAGCCATACTCGCCACTAGCCCAAGTGCCCGGACCGGGATCGGGAAAAGTAATAATATGTTGTTGACCATTGCTCAGCCCAATCGTCAACCCACCTACACCACTTAAAGCATTTTGAGTGATCTTTGGTGGCTGGGCTTCAGCATGAAAATGTTGAGGATCACTGATCGGGAAACCAAAAGTATCCAGATGACTATGCACAATGTTGGTCGACCCAACCGTTACCACCTGGTCATCGGTGGCCGGTGATGACAAATCACCTAACTTGCCAATACCCGTGACATGAGCCTCCAAGTGATCGTTGGGCGTCTTGCCCTCGACAAAATGTTCAACGCGCAAAAACACTTTACCGATCACTCCCACATTCGCCAGCGCAGGTGCATGCTTCAGAGACAAGTTGTTGTTCACAGGATTGATCTTGGCATAAGTCGTCTGAGCCGCAGGGACCGCCGCATTTAATGGGTCCACAGCATTATTGCCAGCTCCTACAGCCGTGAACTGCGCCTGCAAAAATTTGGTATCGACATTATTGGAGCCGACAGGCTTAGAACTGAACACCACCTCACCTGTGACCAGGTCGATGGTGTAAAGCCCGATATCAACAAGATGCCCTGCGACTTTAATACCCGTGATCGACTTGATCGGGTATGCAGGGTCTGACAACAAATAACGATGATCGGTATTTTTCTCCAACACAATATCATCGGCATAATGGAATTCATTGATGCCTGTGCAATTCAAAAACTGAGTGGAGTTTTTGGCTGTGTAAAGGATTTCATTATCATTGATGACCACAGTCCCTGAAGCAGAAAACTCTTCAGTGCTTGCCACGTCTAGAATATTTGTGCCCGGTAAAACCACAGACCTTAATTTCGTTTCAGCAGTATTTCGCACCGATATAGAAGGCGCGTCTTCCACCACACCAAAAACAAGCGGCATCATCTTGCCCACTGAACCATCAGGAGCCAGTGGATAATTTTCGAGGTTGATCACGTTGCCGATCATAGTGCGGCCATGACGTGTGGAAATGTTGACCAGGTTCAAACTGCACGACACTTCGTTAGACTTGATAGGGTCTTCACCCGCACCGACAAACAGGTCGGCAATATCAGTTTCATCAAGATTCGCAGATCCAAACCACTGCCGAATCGTTGCCACCACATTCTCAGGCGGTCGCGTCCGGAACAACCGCGACAACATCGCTGAAGGAGTGAACAGATCCGTTTTTAAATTCACCAGCCCAATACGAACATTAGTCGAGGGAGTGACCGTTAACCGGGCCGCATCGACCAGACGGCGAATGTCGCCAGCGTCCTCAATCAACGGGTACCAGGGAACACCACCGATCACCACACCCTCACGATCCGTGAGCCGTAACGTCAACGCAGGAAGACCATTCAGCGCAGGCCAATCCAATTGCAAAAGAGTAACCGGCTCATGTGCCGTCTTATCCTTCTCGGCAATAAATGAACCTGTAAAGTCAGTTCTCACAAAGATTCCTTGTTTTGACTAAAAAGACTAAGCTTGTCATCAATATCAAGCTTAACGGTATTGATGCGCTCGACAATATCGTCCTCAACACGGGCCTTGAGGATCGTTAAAAGGATGGGTCTCCAATCTTTCTTCTCACGCAAATCATTATAAAACTCAGCATTAATAGGAACCGTTTTCATGAACGCAAACTCATCTGTCTTAGTGTGATAAACGTTCACCGGGAACACCTGACTAGTACCCACAGGAACTATCTCTTCCACGATGAACGACACCGAAAAATCTTTTGACTTGCAGTTTTTCCAGTCGATCATTTTTCTATCCTTTCCACTGTGACTTTAAAATTACCAACATTCTTACCCTGGACAGTCAGGTTTTCCACGACCTGCTCAAGCCGAATCGATCCGGATTGATGTGTGCAGAAAACCAGCATCTTGGAAGCAAGGCACATATGAGCAGTGATATTTCCTCCCGGATCTCTAACATTCGTCATCATCCCTTTAAGCTCACGCCCCAATTCAGCGTCATCCAATTCTTTCAGGCTCTTCTTAAACTTATTAAAAAAGGCATTTTTCATTTCGAGACCTTTCTCAGCTCAATTGACCCGCCATACAATTGCGCGGATGACTTGGGGAAATCAAAACCATTCATCCATCTCACCTTGTGCAGCACCCCTTTGCCATCTTCATACTCAAAGCTGTTCACCATCTTCCTGGCTTTGTCCTTGAAAAATACCTCAAGAGCATCCCGGTCAACCTCACTCATCAAAGTAAAATTAAGACTGAATGTTTCAAGCGCGTTACCTTTCTCTTGAATATAAAGAGTGCCGCCTGCTGTGGAGGCTGAAAGCTGCTCAGGAAAGTCTAAAGGTTTTCCAAGCGGGAAGTCCGGCCCATGCTCCGGCACCCACTGGTCAACAACTGCGGCCTGTGTCGGCAAATAAAATCCAAAAGCCATCGGTCACCCCTTATCCATATCATCGAGTTTATTGATCTTATCTCGCAGGATGCGAGCCGTTTCCTCAGTCACATCCTGACCGGGTGCAGTCTGCACGATAATGTTGCCAGTAAAAGTCACATTACGGCCACCCCTCCCGCCACTACGAACCTGGTCGGATTCACTACGGGTTAAAATCGATTCTCCCTTATGAACCTTCACCAGCGTATCCTTCGGTATGAATTTAATACCCTTGGCAAAACTCTCAGGCACCTTGGGAGTGACCTTGGGAGGCGCAGAAACCACGCCACTACCAAAACCTGTCGTATCAGAACTCGAAGCCTGGAATTCCACACCATCATCAAAAAAAGTATCTCTCTTACCAAACCCGCCACTAGCAATCTGTGCGGTCTGCTTAACGATGACTTCCTGAATGAGCGGTTGTTTAAACAAGTCCTGCAACTCATTGCGAAGTTCCGTTCCCGGTCCCGTAGCGTTATCCAGAATATCCACTGACAGCATTAGATTTGAGCTGGCAATTTCAGTCTCAAGAACTCGCAGCTTACTTTGAAAACCGTCTATCGATTCCTCCATGATGGCAACCGCATTTTTTGACCGTTCTGCATCGGCTTCTATTCCATTATTCCTTGCAAGATCACCCAATAATTTCTGAACACCGTCCAACTCAACTCGGGCAGTTTTTGCTATCTGTAGAAAACGGTTAAACTCATTACCGCCTGCGCTCGAAGCCCTGGCGAGTTCTTCTCCTTTTTCAGCAATCTGCCTAAGAGCGTCCGCTTTGTTCTCTCCAGTGAGCCCTCGCGCTTTAAAAATATCACCCTGTAAATTCAATCCCTGTCGACGACGGATCTCCTCAGCACTCACACCAGCATTTGCGCGGAGTTCATCGATGCGTTTTATGGCTTCAGCATTGTCGGCACGGCTTTTTTCAATACCCTGAATTTTTTTGGCATTCTCCTCAAGATCTTTTAAATTTTCATCACGCAGTCTTTTGAGCGTGTTAAATTTAGTCTCTTCCGCAGCAATCACCGACTTGAGAAATGATGCCTGCTTGTCTCTCAACAGGTTTTCCGCATTCGATATCTGTTGAATGGAGGCCCCTTCTTCTTTCAACTTTCCAATGAGCGTTTCAAGAGATGTTATCGGTGCCCTGAACAGACCATCAAGCTGCTCTCGGTGCGTTGCGGTCACGGCATTAATATCATTGATTTTTCCCTCAGTCGTTCCGATGGCAAAACTCAAATTCGCATAACTTTCAGACGCGTTTCTAACGCTTGCCACCAAACCTTCATTGTCTTGTTTAGCAGATAGAAAAACGGCCTCACCGGCATCCCTGCGCTTTCTAAAATCTTCCAGCGCGTCTTTATTGAAAATACTGCCATCCTCAATTTCACGAAGTTCTTCACCGTTCTTACCTTCTTTGCTGTTGCTAAACGCGAACAATATTTTTTCAGCTTCCTGGGCATTTTTCTTCAACGTGGTCGGGTCAATTATCCCGGCGAGATTTTTTTCCAGATCACCCTGCAATCCATTCAACTGAACAGCCAACAAACCATCAAGGGCAGAACTATACTGACCTACTGCGCTGGTCAGGGTTTCCATCCGGCTCGTCACACCAGTGATTGCATTGGCCTTCTCACCGAATATTGAAATGAGATCTCTCTCCTGCTCAATCGTCAGATCACCCGACTCCAAAAGCAGGCCAGTGGCCGAGATAAGTTTGTCCATCTCAGCCACCGAGTCAGCAGTACTCACCAGGCCGGTGAGTTCAAAGGCATTTTCAATATCAGCAGCGAGGGCCTTGGCTTTTTCTGCAACTTTTTCCAGTACGGCCACTTCATCGTCAATCTTTTTATCTTGTGTTGCGATTGCCTGGTTAGTTTTATCGGTGGCATCTTTCAAAACTTCCTGCGCTACAGATGCATTAATAACCGCATCACGCATGTCTTCATATTTCGCATTCACCTGACTCAACTCTGTCTGGATATTTGTAACGACTTCCGAGGTATGACTTTCAAGCCCGTTTAATCCCTGGTCGATAGCATCAAAAGGATTCGTGTCGATGGACTTTTTCAATTTTTTTGCCGCTTCAAAAATTAAATCGAGCGGTTTCAAAACCGTTGACCGTAAAGTCTGGAACACTGATTTCAATCTGGAAACCATAAATGCAACCACCGTATTGGTCACCAGCTTCAGCCGAACCCATCCCTCCTCAAACACTTCAAAGAAGTCCAACACGGAAAGTTTTGCGTTATCGAGATCCAGCAACATCTGAGTGAGCTTGAATGCTGCGATGAAAACACCCACAACCAGTGCCCCCTTGGCAAGAAGAAGTAGTATCGCTCCTAGTCCAGCACCAATAACAAACAGGCTTATTTTTGTTACGGCAAGTGCCGTCACCAGTAGACCCAACGCTCCCATGAACCCAAGGACAGCCGTCGCCCCAAGCGCAAGGTTAGCCAGTAGCGATTTCATTGCAGGGTCCAGAGAGTTGAACTCACTCACAAACCCGGTCAAGATATCTGTAGCCAAACGAATTGCGGGAATGTATTCCGACCCCACAGAAATACTTGCCCCTTCAATAGCAGACTTTAAAAAGGTGATCGACCCGGCAAGATTATCGGTCCGCACCTTGGCCTGCCTTGCAGCCTCATCGGTGCCAGTGACGTTCTTTTCCATTTCACGAAGAGCATCAGCACCCTTATTAACAAGCTTTGCCATCTTACCGCCTGCTTCGGTACCGAAAATTGTGACCGCATCGATTGTGGAAAGGCTTGCCTTCTCCAACTGCTCAACAACATCGACAAAAGGCAACATCTTCCCAGAAGTGTCAAAAATCTGAACTCCTAAACGATCCAGAATCTCCTGCGCTTCTGAAGATGGCTTTGCAAGGCCCACCAAAGCGGCACGAAATACAGTACCAGCCTGTTCGCCACGAAGACCAAGATCAATAAATGAACTGATCGTTGCAACCGTACCTTCGAGACTCTGGTCAAACGCAGCGGCATCAGGTCCAGCCTGACGAAGTGCAAAACCAAGTTTCTCAAGTGTTGCAAGGGAGGTGGAAGAAGAAGCAGCTAGAACATTCGACACACGCGACGATTCTTCAGCGTCCAGGCTAAACTGTTTCAAAGTTGACGCGGAAAGTTCTGCGGCAAATGCTAGATCCGTTTGTCCAGCCGCAGCAAGCTCCAGAACGCTAGGCAAAGACGCGATGATCTCACGGGTCTTCTGACCAGACTGACCCAACAACTCCTGCGCCTTCGCTGCCTGAGAAGCTGAGAAGACGGATTTAGAACCTTGCTCAATAGCGGCATTGCGTAATAGCTTCTGGTCTTCGACATTCGCCTTGGTGATTGCCGAGACCGCGCTCATCTGTTTCTCAAACGAAGCGGCCTGAACGATGGATGCTGTGAACAACGTGGCACCGACAAGAGCAACGGCCACAGCGGCCTTGGAAGTTGCGCGAATCTCGTTCTGATATTTCTGGATATTCGAGATCTGCTGCTGGATCTGCTTCCCGGCCTTAGCCAACTGCGCCTTCATCAGGTTCCGCAGTCGCATCACAATCGTCAGCTCTGCTGCTTTCTCAGCCACGGTGTAGTTCCTCCTTCTCTAATTGTTTTAGAGCAAATCTGTACATTGTTAAGATTGCTTTTCTGGTTTTAACAGGCATGTTTTTCTTACTGTGAATATGAACTGAAAACGGAGCTGAAGAAGCTCCCCCTTCCGTGAAGGGGGTTGGGGGGATTTGGTTTTGAGTTTTATTTACCACCACGCCTCCTATGTTTTTCAGCTTCTTTTTCCTGATACTTATTGATCTCAGATTGAATGATCATCATCCCCTGAACGTAGATAGCAGTCTGATCAAGAATTCCACCAGCAACCGGCAGATACCCCTTGTCATAATGCGGCCACTGCGAACACAACATTTCCGACTGCTCTGTGACGAGCAGTAAAGGACAACCGCGTGTCACTTCGCCGGTGTCATCATCCTGAAAAATCGACCATCCACCTGAACCATCGCAGTCCTTATGCAAACAAGAAATGCAAGCGATACCGTCTAATTGCACCTGTACCGCTAATCGGAGTTTTTTACCTCGTGCTCCGTCATGCCCTTGCCTTCCTGAATCGCATTAGCAATCTCGCGCCGCCAAGGCGAAGGAATAGCATCAATGCATTCCGGCTTTGGGGTCCCGTTGTTCTCGCGAAACACAGCCTCCTGACCAGGAGAAACATAAAAATTTCCCCATCCCTTCAAGCCGCTATTCAGGGTATCCAAAACCGAAGTTCCGGACTTGAGAAGCATGGTGTTGTCCTGTCCTTGGGAACTTAGTTTTGTCTCCGAAAGGTTGTCCTCGACTTTCGCTGCTCTACTTGCCGTCATCGGCTGAATGATGAAATAAGGAGCATCATCCTTTTCTAGCTCACCCTTATCAATCGCAGCCATCACTTCTTTCGGATAAACCCGGTACTGCTTGTTTGGGTCAATTGCAAAAAACTTATTCATAAACTTTTCCCTTTCAATAATCCCCCCTTCCACGAAGAGGGCTAGGGGGATATGTTTGTAATTTTTTAAATTGCCAGTGGCGGCTCGCCACTATTTAAATATGAACTTGATTTCATCGTCGCCGTTCTGCCTTGCGAAAGTTAAAGGTATATCGTAGGTCGCAAGCTCTTCCCGGTTACCATCAGTGAGAGATTTGTACTGCACAGCAGGTCCGGTAATCTGGATGATGTTGCCAGCCGTCTCACCAATGTCACCCGTGAACGCCATCTCCTTAGCCTCCTCCCAATTTTGGTGGAAGGGGTGCGCGGATTCTGCGACTTGAACTGGGTCCACACTGCCATTGATAACTCGCCCGGTTAATTCAAAACCCTTGAGTGCTTGCGCATGGTTCGCGTCCAGCCTTTTGGCGATGTTGAGTCCGGCCTCAATGGATAGCTTTTCAAACTCCGGGGCCCAGCCATCGATGGAAAGATTGGCGTTTTTAAACAACGGCGGTCTGGTGTTGTTAAAAACGATGCCTACGGGAGTAGCAATGTCGGTGGGGCGGTTATAGGTGCCTATCAGCGACATATCGATCTTGCCCGGTTTCCCTGCCTCGGCGGTGAACTGGAAGCTGTTCACGAAGCAGTAGTGCATCTTGTGCAGTTTTCCGTCCTTGTAACCATAAAGGGTTCCGGTTTCAAGATTCGTGCTTGCAGGATCGTATTCGACCTTCCCATCACCCACACCACCGCCCGATTCAGCAGTGAGCGTTCGCGCAAACCCGGTAGAGCGAAGTAAAGAATCGATCTCAGGGACATCTCCAATGCCACCGGCATTAGCCGTGCCACTTCCCTTCAGCTCAACGCTGAACGAAACCTCATGCCACTTGGTCCCGATCACATGCGCGAACTGTGAGAATGAAGCGTTGTTCAAAATTCGTTCATGCAATTCACCTACAGGGTTGATCACCAGATCACTAACAAGAATCCCATTCGCCGCAGGAGTCGGAACAGGGTCCACTCCCGGAGTGACTTCGTTTTTAAAAAGAACTGTAAATAGTCTTGTTGATGCCATTACTTGTCACCACCTTTCTCGGAAGTTTCACCTGGCTTTTGACCGGGTTGTTCCGTCTGAAGTTTCTTTTTCTTCTGTTCTTCCTCGCGCTTCTTTTTATCTTCACGATCCTTCTTTACCTCGGCGTGATACGCCTTTCTGTCTTTGTCGCTCGCTTCATGCGCTCCACCTTCGCGGACCTGAGTTTTAATATTATTACCTTGCATAACTATCCTTTCGGGATGTCATCCTGAGCCTGTCGAAGGATCAGTCAACCCATTCAATTTTAAAAGTCATTTCATAAACCGCGATCTGGTCCGTCATCAAAACAGGGAACCGGTCTTCGCGCTCCAATCCGTGAACAACACCCGCGAGACCGAGCGTATTTAAATGGAGTGCTGCGTGAACCAGATCAGTGATCGGCAACGCTCCGCTCCTTGCAACTCCCTTACGCATATCCTTAGAAGCAACCACGACATTAAATTGATTGCGCTGGATATAAGTTCTGCCCTTTGTGGCCGCAACATTCCTATCGCGCACAAAAGTCACGAAACATCCAGGGAGAAGACCGAGAATCTTTTCGAGATCATCCTGACGAAACTGCCCATCATAAGTGTCGAAGGTTTTCACAACAGCGTTAACAGCCACATCATCCTTTAAAGCCTGAATGATCAACTTCTCCACAGATTCAACGTCAGGCCCCATCAGAAACCCTCCATACTGTCTTTGGTGAATTCCCGATCATCGCTTTGAAAACTAACAGTATTAGAAGTGTCGTCAGGTATCGTTGTTTCATCACCTAAAGCAGCCACGCCATTTGAAACGTCACGCAGAAACCCAACAGCGTTTCTGTACTGCCGGTCAACATCTTCCGGCATCGAACCAGGACGGCGAAGATACAAACGGTAAACCGCCAGATCCAGCACCATAACCTTGAGACCAGGAGGCGCAGGGGAAAGCGGGACGGCATACTTGTGTTGCAGGTACCCGTTCGCTTGCCCTTCAGCACCATCAATAGCCTGGTTAAGGTTGACCACGTTCACAGCTCCGGAGCCCGTGTCATCCGTTAACTGGATAACGACTTCCGGAGAGATCTGGTTTTCCAAATCTGCCTGCACGATGTAGTCACCCATGACTTACTCCTGACCTTTTGCAAACGCAGCAGTTTGAGCCGCAGAGAAGTCCTTCCACAACCCATCCCACGACCGGCCAGTTACTTGATACATAGACTTAGAGATCTCCTGAGCCTTTGGCATTGGCAATGTTCTGAACATCTCTTCTGTGAAATAAAGATCAGGCGTTTCTTCCTTGCCGTTCTCGTTAGCAACAGCAAGGGACATCTTCCGCGCCTCATCCACCACCGCAGAAATTTTCTCTTCTTCGGTGATATCATCGTCGCCAGAATCACTCGGCTCATCAGACTCACCGTCTACATGCTGAACCACCAACATCGGCTCTGCTTCGAGAGTCATGATCTCGTCATGACTGAAATGATCGTCGGAGTACTCCTTTGCCTCTGAAGGGTGACGAACCCCGCACCGGATGAACCCGTTATGTTTTGATGTAATGCGATACATATTTAACCTCGAATTAAAGAGTGTTTAAATTGCGAATAATTAGCAGCCAGAACTATTCCACCGTTCCAGTTGAGCCATAGGCCAACTGCCAGAGACCGTAACCAGCATTGCCGCGAGACTCCGTGCCATACTTGAATACAGCCTTGTTAAAAACGTCATCGCTTTCAGGGTTCGTCTGCTGGACAAACACTGGAGCTTTACGTTCCTGAAAAATGATTGGCATGATGGGTCGGGTGGTAACCAGCAAGTACCACTCGACATCATTGGTTAACCAAGGAACAACCACAACCTTCACCGTATTGCGATAAGGGTTTGGTTGACCGTTATCGAATTTCTCAGCTTCGGCGATCACCTTTGCTGTGGCCTCTAGTGCAGGAGGTACCATAAGCGTGTCTGGCATTATATTTAGAGGTCGGCCCTCATCATCTTGGAGCTTTTGCATCGCCAACCGCCCGACACCAAATGAAGCCATTGCCTCTGCCAAAGTACCCGCCTTCAGCTTTTTAGTGCCTCTATTACTCACAACCGCATCCCCTACAGGATGATCGGTATCAAAAAAATACTGTCCATCAAACCCTTGCTTGACAAAGCCTTGACTAAACAATGGGAACACCAACTCATCAGGCCATTGCTTTGCTGAGAAACCTGCCTCCTGAGCCATCGGACCATAAATGCCAAGCTGGTCGTCTTCAATATCGTCACGGTGTACTTCAACCGTGGCCTCGAAGGACTTATTGACGATTGAGAAGTTGAAAGCTTCCAGCCTTTTGAAAACCTTCTCGCCAATCCACTCCCGCATTTTTGGGAATCGTGACAACCAGGAGTAGTCATTCGACTTCCCGGTTGAAGGAACTTTCATTGCAACCATTTGCCACTGAGCTGGGGCAGCTTCAAAAGCCTTGTTGAACGTCGTCAACAAGTTAATGAAAATATTTTTAATCACACCTGCGTTCACTAACATGAATTCTCTCCTTGAGAAGGATTACAAAATTTAATTTAACTAAAAATCGTTTCGATTATTCCGAAGCAATCACACCAGCCTTGCGAAGCTCTGCCACCAAGGCGTTGAACGATGACTTGGTATCATTTGCCAAAGTGGCAATGGTTTGCGCATCGACTTGGACATAGCCCGCTGTCTGAACTGATGCATCTACCGTTGCGATATCCGCGACATGCGCACCATGCTTAGTGATCTCCACCCATGCCCTGGTCGGACTCTCAACATCGACAATCCTTCCAGCAAGAATTTTGTTCACGGTCGCCGCTACCTGAATCGTCTGGTCATCTAAGATGTAACAAGGCTTGTCGATATCGGCATCGGTCAAACCGGCTGCTGCCAACAAAAACGCACCATCTCGACGAGCCGTGACGTTCAACGCATCATCTGCGCCGAGCAAATTGTCAGCAGGATTTTCCGCAATACCTCGAACTTTCAATCCGACTGTGTCCGAACCCGGCACTGCCTTCCCGTTTGCGTCAAGACAAACGATGGAGCCACCATGAATCTTAGTTGCGCCTTTTACCGGATCTTCAAAAATATCACCCACCCGGCGAGGTGTGTTCCTGTCTTGAGTTAAAGCTGGCATTCGATTTTCTCCTTGAGAATAATTTCAATTTTAAATTTTAAGGTTGAAGCCCCTGGCAATTCTTAGCTGGCTACTTCCTGCAAACCGCCGTACTTAACAAGATCTGCTTTTGAGTTGCCGAAGGTAAGTGCCATCGCGCCAACCTCTTCGGTGATAACTGCGCCAGATTTAGTCGGTCCATCTGGCGTTTTTCCCATTGGCACCGTTTTAGGAGCCTTAGCCACGAACAGCTCAAAACCATTTGGGTCTTCAGTGGCATACTTGGTCGCCCACTCCTTCTGGTCGGCAGTGACTTTGCCTTCTTCCATCGCCTTGCAGACAAGAGTGTTGGCTTCCATGCCAGCAACCTTTGTCTTGAGAGCAATAAGCTCCTCGTTATGCTCAGGTTTTGCGCCTGCCTTCATAGCGAGAACGGTTGCTTTAACCTCAGATGCGTCCGCATCGCCTTTCAAACCCAATGCCTCAGTCACCGCTTTAGGGATCACTTCTTTAAGTTCAGGTCCCTTGTCGACAGCGGCTTTAAACGCAACCACAGCCGCTACAACCTGTTCTTTGGTACTCTTTACATCGATGCCAAGTGCCTTGCACAACAACTCCAAAAACTCATCCATAACGCTCTCCTTGTTGAGATTTTCATAATGATCTTTAGCCGCCAACGGCACCATGCCGTCGATAGCCGGGTCGTTGGTCAATGCCGCAGAGTGCAATCGCTCTGGAATTAACCGACCATGACTGTCTTTCTTTTTCGCCAATGCCACTGGCGATAAATAGCGATACTCTTTCCCTTTGATCTGCTCCTCACCTCGCGGGGTCCACTCCACTTGAGCCCACAAACCATCATCTTTTATGATGAGACTTTTAATCCACCCCGCAGCAGGAGCCTCCTTGCCGGTCAAGGTTTGATGTTCGTAATCGATCACTACATCGTTTTCCCTTGCCTTAAAGTTTGCCAAAATATTCTCAAGCGATTCCTTCGTGACATGAGCCACCAACCCCTTGCCGTCTTTAAAAGTTCCAAAGGGCAATATATGAACTTCGGTTGATACTGATCCGGGCTCCGCTGGCAAAGCTTGTCTTGAAATCAAAAATAAATAGTCCATCAAATTGCTCCTAGAATATGTTCGTCTGCTTCTGCAAGGATCTGCTCCAAGTCCTCATCCTGCACAACCATGAAAGGTCGACCTGGAATATCAACGCTCTTGTTTCTCCCTGCCTTGCCACCAAAATTATGAATAGCGGAATAAGCAACATTCGACCCAACCTCCACGCTATCCAGACCTGCCACCCAATTGATCGAGTCCAATAACAAACTTTCCTTGACCAGGATCTTTCGATTGGTAGCAGCAACCGTCTCCTGCCACTTCAAATTCCCACCGTGCCAGTCACCGACCGCCGAGTACCGACCACCAACCTCAAAATTTCTAACTATCGAGGTCTTGAGAATCTCGCCGACCACCCCAAAGAATGGCCGGGTGTTAAACACCGCCTTATCAAGCTTCGCAAGCTTCTGCTGTAAGTCCCGGTCATCGACCGTTATTTCAAATCCGTCCACGCTAAATCTCCAACCCTTCCGCTCTCCCTACCTATGAAGGGAGGGGCTCTGTTAATCCCCCTTTCACGAAGATAGCTAGGAGGATTTGTCTATGAATTTTTCTGCTCCGACCTGTCCTATTTTTTCCAACGGGACAAGGCCCGGATTGAAATGAAAACTTTCGTCGACCCCCTTCTTCGATTGAGGCGAGGTCGGGGCATTCCGGGAAACCTCCCATCCGTTCCTCTTCAACTCGAATCTCGAAACAGAGACCTTCCGGCATTTGCAACCAAACCCGTTTGGAGGTGTATGCGTAGACCACCACGGGTGATCGATGGGCAGAATGATGTTGTGCCAATTCAAATGATCCTGCCTTGGGTTTGCAGATAAACCGGCGATGTATCTCGCGAATGGCCTGCGTGATTTGGTGCGCTGCAATTGCGCTTCGTTTCCTGCCGAGAAAGCCGTCCGCATATTGGTGTTGAATATTGTCGCTGTGCGCCAGCCTTCCTCTCCCTTGTAGTTCCAGCCGTGCTTTTGAACTGTGGCGCGAAAATCTTTCTTGAAGTCCGCAAGTGTCGTGCCCTCGTCTAAAGCTTTCTGCAATGAGGCGCGAATGTCCGAAAGCAATTCTTCTTTCTGGGCCCCGGCGATGACGAAAGCACTGACATGCATACCGTCCTGAATATCTTTCCAGGTCTCCGTGGGCAGATTTACTTTTCGCCTTAGAAAGTTCTGCGCTTCGGCGAATGGAAGTTTTGCGAATTTGATGGGCATGACTAATTATCCTCATCTGCTTTCTTCTCCGGACTCAACGCCTCAAACGACCCGGTCAAATAAGCGATCTCCATCGCTTGCTGGATCAGGTCGCCGAGTGCCAAGTCGTCCATATCTTTGAATGCATCTAACAAATTTTCTTTAAACTCCAGCAGGCTCTTCGACTCATCAAGAAGTTTTAAAATAGGATCAACAAGCGGATCATGCTTTGCCCGACTCACCGCCTGCTCAACAAGTGATCCGAGGTGGTCATCGTCATCACCTTTAACATTACGATTCGTGAATACGATCCGGCCAGCCTTGGCCTCGAAAGGTTTCTCACCGGGGCCAGCGTCACGCTGGGGAACCATCAATTCATCACCCTCATCAGGCACCGGCAGATCAAACTTCTCACGGTAATGCTTGACACTTATCTGAGCCCCGTTATCCAGATGCTTTCCATAAAGATCTGCTGCCGAGTTTTTGTCTTCAGGTTTTTCGTACTTGAACCTGAACCGAGGAAGCTTTGCATCCCAACCAAAATTAAATCCAACCAGAGGACGAATCAGGTCACGCCTGATTGATTTTGAAATCTGTTCGCAGTCGTCAATGTTTATGGAGTCCTCCGCACCCTGATGCACTTCACCCAAAGACCGCGCACCGTTCTCGCCCTGCTCGGTGGTCATGGTTTGACCGAGCACCGCCTTCGACATTTCTGCATTGGTGAAATCTGCAAGGGCTTTATAAAAGTCTGAATTCCCTTGTTTTGCCGCTTCAATGAACTCGATCTCGGTACCCTTTGAGATAACCCCTGCGGCATCCTGACCAATTGCGCGAACAGCCTGTATCAGGCTTTGCTTGTCTTGCGGTGTTGCCCCTGAATCATATTTCCCCAGGCGCAGCGGAATCCCGAAAACCTCGGCGAACTTCACCCAACTCTTAATATCGAAATTCTTAAACAGATACATCCAGGCACAGATGCGCATCAATCCCTGTCTGGCAGGGTGGCCGGACTTCGTCTTATGCACATGAAACAAAAACTTGAAGGGGACCAGTTCAATGCCTTCATAGTGATTGTCTTTTGTCAGCAGTCTTGGTTCTGTTGCACTCTTCCAGATGAATCGTTGCTGCTCGATCCGGTTAAGATGCCGCACCACGTTACGGCCATCCCTCACATCCCAAAACAATTCCAGTGCGCTGTAGCCTTTACCTATCGCGTCAGCAATGTCTTTTAATCCTTCTTCAAAATTTGTGAGCCCGTTAATTTGTTCCCCAATAAATTCCGCAATATCGAGATCCGCTTTGTCCTGCGATGCTGGAATGATTTCATAATCCAGCCCGGTGACGGAACCACGCCGTTTTGAAAGAACGCTAAACAGATGAGGGTCTTTTTCTTCCATCTCCTCAAACAATTCCATTTGTCTGAGCGGATTCCCCTGGTTAGCTTCCTGAAAAATTGCAGCCAGCTTTCTTGGATTCAGGCCTTTGCTAGGGAAGGCATCAAAACTATCCGGCAACGATGTGTAAGAAACAATGTTGTCGTCAGGTTTTGCGTCGGGAGTAATCGGGAACCCCCACTGGTCAAAAAGTGTTTGCATCAATAAGCTCCCTCATCATTTTTATCTTCATCACCATCGCTGAATGCGCCAGCCAGAACAGTTTCATATTCATATTCGCCGCCATAAATTTCGAGGATCGCGTAACACCCCATGCACCCGGCGACAGCCGCATCACCATGCCGTTGAACGCCTTTGCCTTTATTGGTTTTTCCATCAGGGATTTTTGCGACACCCTTGACCATTCGCAGAGCGCGATGGTCGTCTACGATATCCGCAGACTTGGGAAGCTCAATAGTTCCATCCTCAAACATGACCTTGTATTTCGGCATGTAGTCGCGGTAAAAGCCTTCAGTAATCATCACCATATGGATACGTTCTTCTCCATACTTCTGCATGGCAACCTCGGCCAGGTACTGCCCATTACCACGAGCATCGAGCGCACCACCGCGAAACCGTGGCAACCTATCAATGATGTAAAACAGAATCTGTCTTTGTTGATCAAAAGGAACCTTTGACAACTCAACAATGAAAGGTACTTGATAGGTCAAGTTTTTCTTTTGAACAAAAGGCTTGAACACAGAAAGATCGCCAGTGCGACCAAAGTCACCGCCCAACCATGTATTGAGTTCCGGATCAACTTTGTCGAGTTCAGGTTTTAGATTTTCCTCGCACCATGCCTTGCATTCTGATTCTCGTTTCTCCTCTGAGTCATGGACAAACTTCGGATCACAAACCCATCGAAGCACAGGAAGATCAGCATTCATGCGCGACTCAATCAACGCACCGGACATAAAAACACCGGACCCCTGCGAAGGAATACAAAGCAACTCCTCATCGGCAAACTCGCCATAAGCATCGAACACAGACTGCCGCCATTCTTCCTCGGCTTCTTCCGTCCATTCTTTTCCCAACACTTTACAAATTCGTTTATACAACCCGTCTTTAAGAGCATCGTCAAGGGTTACACGATGAACCGAGTAAGGCTTCTTCCCGGCCCTCGACTCTTTGATCAATTCGTTGTAGGCGTTATCATCACCGTTATGAGTGCTGATGATTCGGACCTTCCCACCCCACATCAGAAACGCCATCGCGGCCTTGATCAGTCCCGGCAAATCATCATGGAACGCAGCCTCATCAATCACACAGATACCTTGGCGACCGCGAAGCCCTGTCGGCTTACTTGACAAACCAATCACCTTATGTCCCGAAGCAAAGCTGACCTGAAAACTAAGGATGTCCTTGTCAGGGTTATCCCCACGCTCAAAAACTGACTCTTGAATCTCGGAAGCCGCGAACTGATAATGTCTTGCCCACATGGCAACGCAGTCAATGAACTCCTTGGCGATCTCTTTGGTTGGCCCGATATAGATCACATCATCACCTCCTGCTGCTGCTGCAAACAAAGCGTCATCACCGGCCTCTGCCCAGGTGAAACCAACTCGCCGGGACTTCTCAGCAATCTTCACATCAGACTCATCAGCAACCCATAGCTTCTGGTATGCCAAAAGGACACCGTCGGTGGGAAGAACGGCAATTTTTTTCAAGTCTTCTTGTGGATTCACTTTTTAACGATCCCCATAATTCCTTCTTTAATTTCGTCTACCGCTTCCTTCGATAATCCTTTTTTCTTTGCAACATCGTCCACAGCTTTCAATGCGTCTTTCGCTGCTTCTTCCCTGATTTTCACGGTGACCTCTGCGTCGGTTTTTCTTGCACTGCTCAAATGGTGAAGGGCTTTTGATAACTGCATCGCCTCACCAGCCCCAAGATTGATCTCGCCTTTTTCATCTGCACTGAAAACAATGTCTGTGATCGCCGAGTTCAGCAACTCGATATTCATCCGCGCCATTTTGCTTTCAGGCTCGTGCCCTAATTCCTCAACAATGGTGCTGGCGATCATCTTGCTACGGTTGAGCTTGTCGGAAATCCTATTGATTTTCTGCGTGTGCCGTCCCATCGCTGAATGAGAAACAGTTTTTCCCATCTCTTCCACCGCATCTACCAGCTCCTGATTAGTCGCACCGGAGCGATACAGTTCTGAGACCTTGGCAAAGATATCTTTAGGCAATAATTCGATGGTGGATTTTTGAGACATCTCTCTAAACCTCGTCTGCGCTTGGACGTTGAACACCCGGCACTTCAAGAACCCCCTTAGCAACATCTTCACCACGGCGAAGAATCGTGGAGACCCATGTCGACCCGTTCACATCGTTGCGCACAAGGTTTTGTTCAGCCAACCATGCGAGTTCCGTCCTAACCTGATCTGTTGTGTATGAATGGCCCATTGACTTGAGACCGCGAACAATTAAATGTTCGTTAAGCATCCGGTCCTTGACAGAACTAAACAGCATCAGGATCACAAGCCGCGCATCTTCTATTAAGACCCTTTCAAAACTCATGACTCCCCTTTCTGTAATAAGTAGTTTTCTATTCTGTTGATAGCTCTGGAAAATTTCTCATCCGTCTGAGCAGAATTCACAATGTCTCGCTGAATTCCTGTGAGGGCCGACGTTAGGTCACAAAGATCCTTCGAGTTGGGCATGTTCTCCATCTCCGTCTCCACAACCAGCACCCGGTCCTCAACTTTTCCGATCTTAGAGTCGTGCCCATCAATTCTTTCAGCCTGAGCCTTTAGCTCGACCCGAGTCGCAAACTTGCCAGTGAGTTTCAACACCAGCACATTCATGATGAACTGAGCCGCGATGAAAATAGGCGTTGCCCATTCTTTTAAAAACTTTCCTACCTCCACAAGCTCTCCTGTTTAATTCCCTCTTTCTCAAAGAGGGCTAGGGTGATTAACATCTAGCGGGTTAAACAAGCACAAATGGCAACTCTTCAACCTCATAGGTTGATGCCGTAATGATTTGAAGATCCGCATGCTTTTCCAAAAGAAACTCATCCACATATCCATGAAAAGGACCATTCCCCTGATCAAATGGCTCACCCAGCCTTACTAGATTATTTGAGTTGTTGCCTGAGCCGGAAGATGTGGTTCCGATTCGAGTGCCGTTGATATAAAACCTATAATTACCAGCACCGTCATGATTAAGCAGCATGGCGTACCAAGTGTTATAAGACAGCGCGGGGATGTTCCAGGTGGGATCACTTCCTGAGAACAAAAGCTGCATAAGCGTATAGTTGAAACGAAACCTAATAGCAAATCCCACTCCACCAGTTCCAACAGCACTACTCAAAAACCAAACTTCACTGGAAGTGAGTTTTGTTGGTCTCATCCTCCAGCGCAGCTGAAACGGAGTGCCATCGGAAAAGTGAAAGTGGGAACCTCCCGGCATTTCAATTGACCCACGATCTTGAACTAGAGCCGACGCTCCACCGAAAACAGATTGAGAAGTTACAATAGTTGGGACCGGAGAATTTAAAGTTGCATTGCGATTGTTGTCGCTTGAATCAGCAAAGCCTGTATTCCAGTGATAAAGGACTTGCGCATGCGCTGCCGGAATGGGAACCCCCATAGGACCACTACAATGCCCCGACATCCCCAGGCTATTTCCCAGGCCTAATTTCATCAATACAGCCCCACGATTTCGGTTGCCGTTGTCAATGTCGCGTGAACACGGAGCACCTGCACCGGCAACACGCCAACAGGCACAGCCTTGAGCGTCACCGTCGCACCTGGAACACCATCCTTGAACCCGGCAAACGTCACTTGAATATCACCGGTCCCGCCGACATAAAGAGAACGCGGCACCTTTTCAAAATCCGTAGCATCATCTGGAGTTATTACAGCTCCGTCCCGCGCAGGGTTATCCAGCTTCCTATGTGAATGTCCTTCTTCTTTTTCTGGATCTGACATTAATTTCCTCCTCCCACTCGGCGTGGGGCCAATGATTAATCTCCTCTTTCTTAAAGAGGGCTAGGGTGATTTACATTCAGCGATTCTTCATTCCCGGTGGAGCGAAAGCTCTATCACCAAACCACCAAGCAACCGCCATTGAGGTCATGTAACCGATCAGGGCAACCACATCCTTATTGATTTCTGGATCTTCAATATCGTAAACAAGGAGGTAGTAAAGAACGATCAAGCCGGTGGTGAGAGCCGGACGGTAAAGGGATTTAATGGCATTGACCCACTTATACGATTGCCCAACACCACTGTCTGCTTTTATGGATTCATTCAATCCGGAATAACTGCCTGCTTGAGCAACGAGAGCCATTTCATTGTCAAAATCTTTCTGGGACGCTTCGAGGTTTTTATCGTGCAGTTTCAGTTCGTGCTCCCACTCCGATTTTTTAAACTCCCGATCCTGCTTTGTCTGGAAGAACTTAACGACAGCCCCAAACATCGAACCGAAGACTCCGGTCAACCCTCCGGACATTACGCTAATAAGGAAGTCCATCTTTTCTCTCCAAGTTTGGTGAACCATCTTCTAGCTCTGCCTGTGTCAACATGCAGAAACGTAAAATAAAAACCGAACCCCGTGAAGCCGGATTCCCGGCAGGCTGTGTAAACCCGCATAGGGTCTTTGTGATTTAAAATTGAAATGTCAAAACCAAGTTTTAAATGCTGACTTAAAGGCTTACCGCCGACCAGTGCATTGTGAATCGGTGAGCGATGACCGCTATTAATTTTGAAAGATTCTCCAACAAGCTTTCTTGCGTACTGCAAACGGTCAAGAGCATCAGTGTCAAAATAGAACTCCCCATTTCTAGGGCAAGCAAGCCTCGGTTCCCCAGGGGAAAAATTAGGCCACCGTTCGAAGTCCCAAGGAACCTCCGACCAATGCGAATAGAGCAATGGCTCCTGATGTGAGATAGCAACATTTGGATTCTGTAATAGCTCGATCATAATTGCCCGTCATTGCGAGCCGCTGAAAGCGGCGCGGCAATCCATGTTTAAATTGGTAGCGAAGGCTCACAGGTGTCGCGCTAAAGCGCGACATTATTTAGTGATTTCAGATTAGAGCGTTGAGGAAGAAACGTGCAAGAGGAGCCGTTTCCGGAAAACGTATTATTCAGGTTTTAAATGAAAAGATATCCAAACGGGAAGGGGCTAGGCTGTACATAACACATGGAAGGAGGAACCAAATGTTTTGCAACAACTTTTCAGGGCTATTGATAAATACTACAGCTGGGTCGAGGGTTTAAACCCTGGGATATTCCTGTTAAGATGATGTTTGATTCTGTATTTGAGGTGCAGTTTTTTCGCACATGGCCTGCCGTGTTAAAATTTTTTGAACGGACGCTTATCGACCCAAAGCGGACGTTGAATTAAATAAATTTAGGAGTGAAAATTGAAAAACCATTCTGTATCCTCTTACCCAGGCGGCTCTAAAAATCGCGTGAACAAAGCAGGAAATAATGTACGGAAGAAGCAGCCAAGTGCAGAAGATTTGTCGGTGATAGAGACATGGAGGGCTGCACATCGAGCCGTATTAAATACATTTCAAGAAGGTTTGCGCAGAAGAACAAGAAATACAAAAATCGTTGTTGCTCAACGTCATAAGCGAAAATCAACAATTGTAGGGAAATTAGATAGGTTTCCCGAGATGCAGCTCGCGCGAATGGATGACGTTGCAGGTTTTCGTTTAATATTTCCCTCTACAAAAGATCTATACGTATTTAGACAGAAATTTCATAAGGCTAGATTTAATCACCGTCTACGCAATGAAATAGATAGATATGATTATATTAAAAGCCCAAAAAAAACTGGCTATAGAGGAATTCACGATGTGTACGAATACGATGTCAATTCTGAAGCAGGACGTACTTTGAAAGGTCTGCTTGTGGAGGTGCAGTATCGCACATTTATACAACACTCCTGGGCGACAGCTGTGGAAGTTATTGGTTTTATAACGGAAAGCCAACCAAAATTTGAACAAGGAGACTATAGATACCAAAATGCGATGGCATTAGGTAGCGAAATTATTGCACGAAGTCATGAAGATTCAAATGGCCCTTTCCCTGAGATGGAAAACAAAATTCTTGTAAATAAATTTTTGGGAATTGAGAAAGAGTTAAGCTTACTGAAAACATTGCGTAGTTTAAGAGCAGTAAAAGAACAAGCTACTGCTAACCGCAATGCAATACTAATATTTTCAAAATCTGAGAAGCTGGAGATTAGAACTTATTCTCTCGCAACGGAAGCTCTTCGAGATTTGTTTAAATTAGAAAAAGAAATGCCTGAGCATGATATCGTTCTTGTTAAAGCTGATAAGAGTGAAGATATTAGGTTGGCATTTAAAAACTACTTCTCAGATGCGAATGACTTTGTCAAATTAATAGAAAAAGGTTGTCAAGGTCTGTCAGGTAAGAAAGTCTTAAAGGTTCAAGATGTAAAATAAATGACCGCTCATAGCCGACACCCGACATGTCTGTTCCCGACCCAAATCGGACGTTTAATGGAATAGAAAATATCGATTTCAAGTGATCCCCTAAACTAATGACTAACCCCATCCAGAACAGTATTGAATACAACCGAAAGTACTTCGCCTATCTTGACGAGTTCTTTGTGCGAGCTACTGGCAAATCGGCAACTGAGTTTGCATCGATTGAGACCTTCAGCGAGGTAGTTGGGGCAAGTGCAAGAGATCTTGCCCAGCGAGGTGAGGATGCATTTACCTGGCTGGATACTGATTTCAGGACATTTGTTGCTCGCCGAGGTGGAGATGCGTTTGCAGATGCTAAACAACTAGGTGGAATGAATCTGGTGCTCGGTGGTAGCAGTAGATTTGGTCGAAGCCAGCTAAATTCTACGTCGGCGACCGTGCTCTACAGTGACACAGTGTTCATACCGGATCCTGTCATTCCGTGGATGGAAAGGGAGAGAACCGAAGAAAAGTTTCGTCACCTCAATCTTCTTCAGGCGGTACATGCTTTGCTCCATCTTAAGCCTCTAGTGGATGCCGATCTTCCCTTTCCAGCTGTGCTCGTCTTCCCTAGTTGGGAGAAACTACTGGAAGATAATGATCCGCAAACACAATCCGGTATATCGCATCTCTTCACCGATATGATGTCCTGCTACCTTGGTGAAAACCTTGCATCTATTGAGGAAGTCTTTGACTTTGCTAATCGATTTCCCGATCAGACTTATCAATTGGTCGAGAGTAACCGCCTCTTTGTGGCTCAGGGGGGACCGATCGATGAACCCCTGAGTGATGCGCTCATTAGGTATGAAAATGAAGTTGCGATTTGGCGTTCAGACGATTGGCTCAGTCAATACAGAAAATTTCCGCCTCATGTCCAAATCATAAATGGGATTCTGGAACGGGTGACCCCGATATATCACCTGCTCGAAAACGCTCAGGAGCTTGGAAGTAATCCCCTGTTGAGTATCGAACAACAAGCACACTATTTTGGGCTTGTCAGTGGCACCAGCAACGCGCGCTTGGCTGCGCTGGATGTCTTGGATCCAAAGACTACAGCATTGGTGAACGCCTTGAGCTCCAAAAGGCTTGAATGGTTAGGAGGAATACCCATCGAAACACTGGTGAACCTACGCCAAAACAATGAGAACTTGGACTTTCGTAAGCGACTACATGCTGCCGTGACAAGGTTGCACAAAAGTAGTTTGGGGGATATAAATCGGGTAGCTTCAGAAGTTTGTCACGATCTTGAACAGGCAAATGCTGAACACGAGAAAGAACTACGTAAAATTCAATCAAAATACAATCGGACTCACGGTCAAACAGCGATCTTAAGTCTAGCTTCGGCAGGAGCAGCATTGATGCCAGCCCTTGCTCCTCTACTGGGAAGCGTGGTGCCCCTTGCATTGGCAGGCAAGTACTGGCATGACAAGGCTTCAGAACTCTCGGAAAAACGTGCCTTTACGAAATCGTTACTTGGTGTCCTTGCTGTATCAAAAACATCGGGCTGACTGGTGACACCGTGATGGTATCGCCAATGACCGCTTATGGCCGAGAGAAGACATGTCTGTTCCCGACCCAAAGCGGACATTGATATTACTCAATTAGTCAATATTGGAGCTGATACTTTGATCATTTCATTATTGCATCTTCTTTAATAGGTCCTTGATGGGAAGATATTAATGACGAATTCAAAGAAGGGGATTGGGGTGGATGATTGGACTAAAAAATCAAATATTGAAATTTATGCTAATTGCATGAAAGAAATTAAAGATAGAATCCTTCTTTCTTTAAAAGGAACAACATCCTACTTAAATGGAATATTTTTTTTAGAGTTTAAATATTTACAAATGAGAAAAATTTGTGAATTATTTGCTTTTTCAAGAATTATAACTAACCGGAAAATATATGAGGATTTAGATTTATCCTTTAAGGATGAATGGAATTTTAAAAAAATTTTAAAAAGAACTGAAAATCATCCATCGGAAAAAGCAAAACTTCTTCCTGAACCAATAAAAAGCCTTGAAAAAAGTAAAATTACAGGTCAATGGGAACTTAAAGGATTCGGTGACTCTTTCCATGATCTTGATTTCTTAACAATTCAACAAATTTATACTATTTATAATAAAACTTGTGATTATATTCATGCTAAAAATCATTATCATGACCTTTCTAAATTTTATCCTGATACGCAAGAAAAATTCGATTTTCACCACAATAGATTAATTGATTGGAATAATAAGTTTGGAGAGCTTTTAAATAAACATATTGTTGGGTTCAGAATGGATGAAGGGTTTGAAACTTACGTGACACAAATGTATTTAGAGGATCCAAGTAAAAAAATTGTCACATTTACCCTTGAGAAAATTGATTGAAAAAATAAAATGAAGATTGTGCTAATCGTAAGCCCGCAAACGACCCAAAGCGGACATTAAAGTGATACGCGACGAAACGGAGGGGAATTTCAAACTAATTATGCCGATTTTAAAACTTCACAAGTGTTTAGCCTCAAGATTCTCTAAGAAACTCAATAAGCCCAGAAATTACACTAATACCTTATGAGCAAGAACAACAAAAGCAGGTTTGACAATAAATATGGAAATCTAGAGTTATTAGAAATTATTGAAAGCCAAATCATAAACATTAACGGATCTGTCTTTGCAATTATTCAAAAGGATTCAAAAAATACCTCTTGGGGCGTCATATTACCTCTTTTAATAAATGTTTGTGAGTCCTGTAGCTCCATTGAAATTTTAATAAAAAGTGGCATTAAAGAAACAGGACGGCCAAATCCAAAAGCTAGGGAAGTTTTTATAATCACGCGTTCCATTTTGGAAACAATCCTTAATATAGTTTTTATTTTAGCCAAAGGAAATGAAACAGCTGAAAAAGCGAGAAGCCATTACATTCAAAAAGCATATAAGGATTTGAATACAGAGTTTGACATCTTAGGGCAAGTGATCAAACAGGAGTTTAGCGGAAAGGTCGACCTAGAGGCTAATGTTGATTTAAAAAATGCAATTGAAGAATTTACAACATCGAAAGGGAAAAGCATTAACAATTGGACACCAGAAAACCCTTCCGAAAAACTTGAGGCTATCCATAAAAAATACGGAAAAGATATTTCTTTGAGCTTACAATTTGGTTTATTTAGTATCTATGGCAATGCTTCAGAAATTATTCATGGCACTTTCTATGGTTCGATGTTTTTGTTAGGTTTGACAGAGCCTAATAAATCTTCTCCATCAGCCGAAAACGTAGAAAAACATCAAAGGGGTTGGATTTCTTTAATTTTATTCAAAATAGCGAATTCGATTAATTCACTTCTAACCGTTATTTCAATAGAACTTCCAAATCCGAAAATTGAAGAAATCGTAAGTTTAATGAAAAAAGAAATTAAATCACAAGAATGGGTAAAACATTTAGACACCAACTAGTTAAATTTCTCTTAAGTTTTCCTTTATAATATTTAGTTCAATTTGAGAACTTCCTCTTTTTAACATCGGTACAACGTATGATCCTTTTCCTAAATATGTCCGCTTTTTGCCCAGACTGTGTGAAAACCCAAAAACACCTCTAAAGAGAGGGTGCCTGACCCCTTCCTAACATGCTGATCGTAGCTCCACGAACTTCTGGTGAAGTCAGTTTTCTGTAAGGACTCTTGCTTTCAGAGTTTTCACACAGTCTGTGCCGAAAGCCGACGTTGATACCACCTGCGTAAATCAACTTCCAATGAATTATTCCTCTTCAGGGAACATTTCCTCTTGATCTTCATGGTCGCCATTAACGATGGAGCGCAGGGTGCGCTCGGTGATGTTCCATCGGTCTAGGAAGTTCCTGAGTTCAAAGGTTCCAGCCAGCTTTTCCTTGCGGAAATTGGAGCGGATCGCGGCGTGGCGGGACTGGCAGAATTTGTCTCCCTGGAACTGGTGCCAGTAAGGCTCGGTCCCCTCAAAGGTTCCCCACATGGTTTTGACACAGACCAACGCGATCTCCTCGGCCTTCACCCGCGAGGTCACCATTGAGCGGATCGCCTCCGCCATTTCCTCTGTAACGGACCGAAACGGCTCCGGGAGGTCCTCTATACCTACCTTTTCAAACCAAAGGGGTTTCATAATTAAACCCTAATTAATCAATCTTTTAAGTACCATTTACCGGCCTTTTGCAGTTTGGTTTGGTTTCTCTCTAGGGAGGAAGCAAACCAAACTATCCAGCAACACAGGGGATAACCCCTTATTTTTTAGTGGCTTTGGCCTGTTTTTTTGTTGTGTTTTTTACCTGCCTTTTTACAGTTTTTTTCTTTTCTTTTGGCTCAAAATGGTCCGCAGGAACAAGGCTCATTTCCAGCGCAGTTTTCTTTCCCTGCGCGGTAATCTTCCAGCCTTTTGGTTTCTTTTGCTCCCTGACCTGCCCATCATTTTTCAGCTTATTCAGCAGTGGACCATACCGGGAAAAATCCCCTTTCAGCTCTTCGCGCAAAGCTACTTGAGTAAATTTCTTCTTATGGTTAATAGCTAGAAACTGAATGATGCGCTCATAAAGTTCTGGCTTCTTTTCTGATACGCTAGAGTCGGCATCAACGATCTCATACATCGTATTGCCCTCGACCTTCACCATTTCGACATTGAACGGTTCCGCTTCTTCAATATTTTTGTGATTGCTTGTAACCCGGACCTGTTCATTTTGCTTTCCCAGATAGATATAGCAGTCACCAAAAGAGAACAACAAACCAGCACCCTTAATGCGTCCGTGATCAGATTTAGCATCGCCCTTGCTGGTATGGTGGGCGACCATGAAAGAACAACCAAACTTCCGTCGCACAAGATCCATATAATCCGTTGCAGGCTTCACTTCTTCGTCGCGCAAAAACCCACCTCGCAGCGACTTCTCCAGCGGATCAAAAATAACCAATGCCGGATGAATTTCTTTAATCGCGCTGGTAAGGTAATCCTGATGTTGCTTGTCGTCCAAGTACAGCTGTGGAATATCTTCAATGAAGTAAAGCGGCAAGCTGTTAGGGTCTAGCCCCATTCGTTCACCGATCTGCCGCACACGGTCGTGAAACTCTGCGCGATTGCCCTCCGGAGAAAACATGATCACCGGACCCTGCTCAACTTTGAACTTTCCAAGGAAGGGCCTGCCGGAGGCAATGGCAAAAGCCAAAATCAAAGCGAACCAGGTCTTTCCCGTTTTAGGGTCCGCAACCAAAAGACCGATGGAATCAAAGCCCCACCAGCCTTCAACAAGATACCGCTTACGATCTGGATCAATGGTGTAAGACCCCGCATGCAATAAAGAGAAAGGACCAAACTTAGTGGGGTGGTGTATAACTTGAGCGTGGTCAACTTTGTCATCCATCCTCTCTCCTTTGATTTGCATACACCGGACCATCGCGCCGGATAATTCCTATTACTAGCCTCTTCATAGCTTCCAGTTCTTTTTCATCAAGGGACTTTATACTCTCGGCAATTTTGACAGCAATTTTTTCGCTGTTCGTGGTATCCACAACCCTAGCTTTCGTGCCCCGGAGGGGTACATCCAGCTTGGTTGCTGGCTTGTGTTTCCACCTTCCAGCTATAAAGGGTTTTGCAACTAACACAGATGAACGACTTGAATTTATATGGAGTCAGCTTGCCGCCGTCACAAGAGGTGCAACGAAAACCTTTCACCTTGTTATCCATCAAAATGGCAATCGCTTTTTCAGGGGACCAGTTCTCCATTAATCCTCCCTTTCATTTGCAGGTTCAACTGGCACCACACCGAGTGGGCTGGTGGGCTTCTTATCCAAAATTTCTAGCAGCTTCAACATGGAGCAACCCGGCATGGTCCTGTGGCCGCGTCTGTTCTTGTTGGCTATATAAGTTGAAAATTCATCAAGAGCATTGGGCTTGTTGAAATAGAGAAATCCTTTTTCCCAATTTGTTAGCTGACTTTTATCCAGTCGACGGATGTTGCGGAGCATCGCATCAGCATTAATGACAATGAGATTAACGATCAACTTTACGCCGTGGGCTCTGGATTGAGGCCACCACACTTTGCAGATCTTCATTGAGTGCTTCTGCATTTGCTTCTCGTCCCATTTCATAAAATTGCGGAAGGCTTCAATGCATCCCTGCTGCTCAACGGTGATCGTCTCCCCACCATCACTCGGCCCCCTGAGAGGGGGGGCAGATTTTGCACCTCGCCCCTCACGGGGAGAGGCTGGGCGAGGGGTGGGCTTTGCTTTAGCATGAAAACCATTCTTCCCCATCCAGTCGATAAACTGGCGAGCTTCCTCGGTGCTCAGATCGCCCGCAGACCGTTTACCATTGCACTGCGCCTCAAGCGCGGCACGGTAGGCCTCGTCCTTCAGGCCCATTTCCTTTTTCCAGATATGAATCACCGCAAGTTGATTTCTAGTTGCCATAATTTTTTCCCCCTCTTTTTAAAGAGGGTCGGGGTGATTGACATTTAGGGGTTTATTGGTCTTTCAGCGAATATGAAAAATGATCTTCTTCAACTTTTCCCACGCCTATCTTCTTGAGCTGCTCATCGTCCCAAGTCTTCAATTTTTCCTTGTTGACTTCCGGTTTAAACCGGAGCGCAGAACGCTTTTTCAGCTTGAGTAATTTGACCAGGACTTTCTTCCAAGTCCATTTCTTCAATGTCTCCAGTTTGGTGCCTTTATGGAAGCCGATGGTGCCGAAGGTTAAATCGTGAGATCGCGGTTCCTTAAAAAGTTCCTTGTTGTTATCGCCAAAATCCTGCAAAGCAATTTCGTGTTGCTCAATCTCAAGCCGCAAATCAACAAGGTCTTCTGCAACTTCGTTTCTCGCCTTAATTATTTTTTCATCGCGCTCGGCTTCAATACGCTTGATCTCGGTCGCGGCTTGCACAATCAACGACAGGCACTCATCCGCTTCATCCAAACTTGTCACCTTTATTGTTTTAAAACCCATCTACTGTTCTCCGTTTTTGTTGAATTAAAATCCCGGTGGCACCACAAACAAAAAGAAAAGCCAAACCACAATCAGAAAAACAGTGTCAAAGATCAAATCCCAAGTGGCCCTGTCCACCCGTTGCAGTATCTTCATGATGCCTCCTTAAGGTTTGGGCGTTTGACCGGGGGCGTCACCATCACCAGTTGCCAGTTTTTATAGAGCCCTGTGCGTCCCGTTTGCCGAACCAGATTGCTTGATTTTAGTATTCGCAAATAATCGCCAATAACATCCTCGGCTACGTCTGTTAGTTCGTGAATGTCTTTGAGTGTGAAAATGCGTTTTATACGAATGGCCTTCCAGATCTTGTCGCGCACTTGGCCTTTGCCGTTTCTGCCGGGACATTCGGTGAAATTGCAAATTCCATTACGGTCGATGACTTCCCAAACGGGAAAACGTTTTGGAAGATTTTTGCACCACGGCCTGCTGGGCTTGACTTTTTCTCCCGTCATTTTCAGAAATTCTTTTTTCTGGAATTTCCGCAAAATACGGATCGTGGTCTTGTGGTCAAATTCAGTTTTATTCATCACCCATTCGACGTTGACCTTATGGCCTCGCTTTTTGCAAATCAGCTTCGCGATCTGTTGCGTTTTATTCAGGCCACTCACGACGCCATTCTCTCTTTCTGCTTGGATTTGTGATAAGCCGCTTCCAAGTGATCTCGCGTGACTTCCTTCAACCCGTTTTGTTTCGCCAGACGTTGCGCCAAATCGAAAAGGTCGATGGTGAGGCGAAACTTGCCCGAACCGGATTTATGGATAAACTGAATGGCTGACTCATCCAGACTGGAGGTGCAAAGTTCCTTCCCAAGTTTTTTGATTTCCCCAACATCAAAAGTGTTGAACTTGACCACTGCTCGCATGCGGTCGTAGAGATGTGGAAAACGCTTCAGTGAACGCTCCAAATTATCCATTCCGACAATGATGATCGGTGTATTGGCGATGTCGTTTAGATCACGCACAACCTCAACAAAGCGTTTATTGATGATGTAATCAGACTCGTCAAATATCAGTGTCCGGGGTTTTTGCATGAGTTGCTCTACGGCAGTATTGAAAAGTTTGCCAGTCACTCCGACCGGCTCCTCTCCGAGTTCTCGAACTACGTGGGTCAGAAGGTTTCGCGGGGTGTCGATATACTTGCATCGGATATAAACGTAATCCTCCTCCATTCCGAGCTTTTCAAAGAAGAAGGTCTTGCCGGTTCCTGGGGGACCATAAGCGGCCATACTTCCAAACCGCCCTCGCGCAGGCTGGTGTAGAACTTCCAGCCCTGCAAGCGCTGCACCAACATTTTTAGTCTTGACCATTGTGTCCAACATGAATTATTCTCCCAGTAGTGTTGACACCGGCTCAGCCGGTAGCTTTTTTAAGAGGAAGGAGTGCAACCTTAGCCGGGTACTGCACTTCTTCCTTTTCTTTTTGATCTAGAATATTTCCATCCATCCGCAACATTCTTTTTCCTGCGTCTGTCTGATAGAACTCCTCAATAAACTCAACCTCGCTATTTGTGAGAGGTCGTTCCTCATCGCATAAATATTCGTAACGCTCAGACATTGTTGAAAATAATGGAGTGGTGTTTTTGTGCGGATCGGGGAATGTGCGGCGTTCTAACTCTGTAACTTTCTCGCCGATGCTATCCTTGCGGTACTGGTTTGAGTCGATAATGGTCCGCCCTTGTTCTACGGAGGAATCCTCAATAGCATCCGTGGCGTTTTCCAGACTTTTCAATTCTGCGGGTCTTGTGCGCGGAATACCTTTGACTTTATTGGTATCCTTACGCGCAGCTATGTATTCGCGGATGGGCTCCTTCGGCAGAACGTCTGCCGCCAACTCGCCCAACAACTGCTTGCGCAATCGCAATTCTCTGGCCTGCTCTTTACGCGCCGCGCTGTAATCGATGGCGGGTATGCCATCCAAATCAGAATCCCATGCCGTAGTGATATAAGTTCCTTGCAAGTCGAACACATAAATTTTCCCGGCGTTGCTGTGCTCACGCCGGACCTCCACCGTGTCACCCACAAACCCAACAAACCCTTGAGACTGATACCAGCCACCTTCGTAGCGGATTCCCTTTTTACCTATCTTGCGGTTACCTGCCGGGAGCAGGAGGATGTCGAGAGCCCGTTCATCATCAACACGTCGGGCAGGGACGTTGCTTTCTGCGGCTTTGAGTTCTGGAGTGGTATTGATCCCTCTGTGGATGTCATGATGATAAATATTTTCAACCCAGTCGTCGATGACGCTTTGTAGATCGTGCGATGTCATGCGAAGGGAGATCACAGCATCTTTTTTCATAAACCTATGCGCAAATGAGTTCCGGCTCTCGATGGCTTTGCGTTCGGCAACGTTATGGCCGATGAAGTCTTTCAGGTTTTCAAACAAGCTGGTAGACATGGTGCGGAAGACGCGTTCAATATGCGGCTTCTCCCAAGGGCAAAAAGGCGTGGCGTTGTGAGTTTCTATATTTAATGATTCGCAAATCAGATCGACATGTTTGCTGGCGTAATCTTTCCCGTTATCACGGATGATGGTTTCCGGTATTCCCCAGTCGATGATTCCAGCGCGGATGCACTCGGCAACGCCAATGCTTTTCGAGGTAGGGCTGACCACCATCTTTATTTTTCGCGAATAAACATCTATGGTTCCGATGATGTTCCAGCGACCATCATCTAGCATCATGTCGGCAGGCGTTGAATCCATCTCCCAGTAATGGCAGAAGTGTTTTGCCTTTTTCGATGCATCGCCAAAGCTGAGCATATAGCTGCCGCGCCATTTATCCGGATCAACCAGATATTTATACAACTCGTGTTCGGATTTCTTCCATGCGCTCATCCAGCGTTTGACAGTGCTGCCGCTGACCGGGTTTTCCTTATAAACATGAGTCAGGTATTTCCAGACGGGGCCGGATCGGACCATCGGGTTGTAGTAGATCATCGCTATGATGATGTCGGTCTGCCGATCTGTCAGTTTGGATCGGGTGGTACCGTAGCTCTTGCAACGTAATCCATACAGGCCCTCGGCTTCATAAGCTTTGTTCCAGCGGTAATATTTGTCCTTACTGATACCGCAATGCGTTGCCAGATCCTTGATGGTTTCTGTTTTGCTTTTTTCTTCGCAATTAAGAAGTGCCTTGTTGATGGTCTTGACTATTTCCTCCTTAGCGAGGATGAGGTGAAGGTGTTCGGGGTTGAGAGACTGATACCAGGCCGCTTGGTCTGTTGGGGAGACAAGTCCTTCTGATCGTGAAACCAGCCGCCCGGTACCAGAACTATTATTTGCTCCCCCTTCCACGAAGGGGGCTGGGGGGATTTGATTTTTCTCCAACAATTTCGCCTGAACTTCCACCGGCAAAGATGAGACAGCGATTTCCGTAAAGTATTTTCCTTTTTGTTTTTTTGACTCGACCTCACGTGCGCTATAGATATTTTTCTTGATTCGCCGTTCAATGGTCGTTCGGTGAGTGTTCAAAGCTTGCGCGGCCTGCATGAGGGGGATGTATTCCATTACGACCTCACCTTTTTGCTGAGTTTTTCCGCCGCTTTGAGTTTGCGCGTGGTCTCTTTTCTTTCTTCCTTTAACTCCGAGATGTACAAGGCCACCTGTTGCTCTTTGCTCATGACTTCCAACCCGATCACTCTAAGTAGAATTTTCAGAGGGCGAGTGTCTCCAGTTACATGGCAAAGTGCTGGAACCATTTCTGCCGGGATTCCCCATCGCTTGTTATTGTTTTGGTCTTCGTTTTCTGAATTTTTACTTTTAGATTCTGCGGTCCATGTGTTCAACACATGAACACCGAGATCGGTTTTGGTGAGTTCGTACAATTCACAGCGGATCTGGTTACGGTCTTTCCCTGAAAGGCGGATGGCTTCGTTGATAGCAATTCTTAATTCGAGATCAACATTCAACGAACCGGGTTGAGGTGAGGCGTTTTTAAAAATATCCAGATCTGAATATTCGTCTACCGGGCTTTTTGTTTTAGACGTTGAAGCTGCCATGAATCCGCCTTAAAATTGGGTTATACTAATTAACAAGAAGTTCGGGCCGGTCCGCTGCCACGCTTTACGGCCCGACTTCCAGTTGACGCGGAGGTACGAGAACCGCGCTTTTTTCTATCTGGGAAAATCGCCTCAACCTCTTCCTCAACTTTTTCCGCAATACGCTCCTCAAGGGGCAATGACTTTCGGTGTCTATTTACAACCCGATTGAAGTGCCACAGGCTGCACCCGAACTCTTCGGCGAGTTCCGTTTGCGAATATGGGCTTTCGTAAATTGCTTTGACTGCGGGATTTCCTGTGTTCATTTTTTTGCCGTTTATTGACGTTTATTGCCCTGCTAAAAACACATTAATCCACAATTTGCGATAATGTCAACAAAAAATACCACAAAATCTGGAATAATTCTCGACAGGCTAAAGGAGGGTCTTGGTCTCAGGTATGACAGGGAACTCTGCGAAAAGCTTGGTATTAACCAGACAACACTCTCAGGTTGGAGAACCCGAGGCAGCCTTGACTACAATATTTTATTCGCAAATTGCGATAGTATTTCAATTGGCTGGCTGGTGACTGGAGAAGGCCCAATGCACCTTGACGCAAAATCGGACAAGCAATATAATGCTTTGGGTTCTGAAACTTTAGACAACTCAATAGAGGGCAGCGAGATGGACTGGAATTACAAGATGGGTAAAATTTTGGAAAACGCTCCGAAGGAAGTCCGCCGTGAAGTTTTGGGTGTGGTCGATGAAGCCTACCGCGACTACGGACAACAAGGAAAAGATAAATCGTCAAAGCAGGCCGGTTAATCGAGTTACCTGTTAAAAATCCATTTATTGACTCGATAGTAAAAACTGTTCAATCCGGATCAAATTTAAAACGGTTTATCCGTCCTGCCGCGCTGGCGTTTTTCGCTATAGTCTTTTCTACTACTCTCTATTTTGTCAGTTCCAGCAAAGAAGAACTTGTTGCCGATGTAGCCAATACAGAGGATGAGTGCGGAATTAAAATTAAGGGTGTTATTACGGGGCAGGGCAATTCTGTCATCAAGACATATTACTTCCCGCATGATCCGGGCTATTGGGATTTGCCAGGTAACATTGAGTTTTGCTCTGAGTTTGAAGCGAAGATGATAGGATTTAGTAAGTTTTCAAGAAACAAGCGTTAGCAGTTTGGGCAAACGACTTCGATCCATCTACCCTCAAAAATTAGGTGAGATTAATGGCTCTTGCAAAATGCCGAGAATGCAATAAAGAAGTAAGCGACCGGGCGGTAACCTGTCCTCACTGCGGACTCATGTCTCCGGGTCGACCATCCATCAGTTCAAGCTTTCACCCAAATAAAAAGGTCGGCACTCAGGATTGGATGGCTGTCGCTCTCGCCGCTTCAGCCCTCATTTTTTGGTTCTGGTTGGGTAACTCCAATTAATCCTGCACATACGTTGCACCTGATAAAAAACCATAAACACTTATATTTAAAGGGTGTGTGCAAAATCTCATCCCTGCACCTACGTTGCACCTATGTCCGAAAACTGTGATTTATCGCGTCAAAAACCGGGACAGGGTCTTTTGGGCTTACACTGTGGGGCTGCTTCCGGAATCTTGCGCAATAAAAAAAGGGTTTAAACGGCGATTAAAGCCTGTTCAACCCCCCTTTAAAACCGCCTCGGAGGGCAGTTATCCACAGTTTTTCGCAATCTAATAGCATTGCACAAAACGCGAAAAAAATCGCTCCGGGTGCCCCTAAACCCTTATTCTATCCCACTTTATCCCGCATAATCCCGCCATATCCCGCCCCTACTTAATGTTGCAAACCAACTGCCCCTCTACATATTATATTAAAAGGTGTAGAGGTATGTTCTCTCAGTTGTTCCGAACGCGATCACCAGAGAATGTTGTGGCTACTGTGCGTCAATGGTTTGGGTCCGCAGGACTTGGCGAGTCTGACATTGCAGATCTGTTTGTTGGTGCTGGCGAAGACCCAATTAAGTTTAATGAGATCGATTGCAGTTTGAATCTTGTAAATATTTCGACCCGGCATGGTCGCACAATGATCGGTGAAGTGATTGACCTGGCTAATTACCCTGAAGCCCCTGAGAGTTCGGTGGGTAAAATGATGCCGCTTGTTTTTGGTGTTGTTGAAAACGCGCCTTTTATTAACATCAAACTCCGAGAATGATAAATGAGCGACACTCCTCCCCCATGCCCACAGTGCAACTCTACATACACTTATGAAGATGGCAACCTTGTAGTCTGCCCAGAGTGTGGACACGAATGGAACCCCGATGAAGCAACTACAGAAATGGATTTGCTTGTGGTGAAGGATGCCTATGGAACCCACTTACAAGACGGAGACATGGTTACTCTGATCAAAGATCTGAAGGTAAAAGGCTCCTCTTCTGTCGCAAAAGTCGGTACCAAGGTAAAAATCAACCGCCTTGTGGACGGCGACCATAATATCGACTGCAAGATTACCGGTATCGGAGCAATGATGTTAAAGTCGGAATTTGTTAAGAAAGCCTGAGATGAAAGCCAAGCTCTCCAAGGATCGAGTTGTCTACTCCACCGAACAAGG
>JAJDBH010000057.1 GCA_029261455.1 Nitrospinaceae bacterium | reverse complement strand
CCTATTTTATTTGGCTTGGCTCCTACAGAAGTAAAGGGGCCGCTACCCCAGTTTCAGGCAGCCGAATTCAGTAAGGAGGAAATAAAAAAATTAATAGTCACAATAAATAAATCAATGGGGGATTCAGCAGTAGATTCCAATATAATTGAAAACGCATTTGAAAAATGGTGGCCTGATTTAGAAGGGGAAGTTGTAGGAATTTTGAATAAACATGAAAAGGCAGTTACTGAAGAGCAACCAGGAAGAGCGGATAGAGAGGTTTTGGATGAAATACTGAGCCTAGTCCGAAAACTTTCTTTTAATATGCCTTATATAATAAAAGGAACTAAGGGTAGCGGGAAAACAACTTTCTTGGACTTAGCTAAACCCTCTTCGTTATCAAGTGGAAAGGGTCTTCATGATTGGTTAGATATTATTTCGAATGAAGAATCTGAAAAACAGTTAGAAGCTAAAAACTATTTAGATGAAATACTAGATGCTGTTCGCCGCAGAAAGTCAAAGGGCGAGGGAGGCTCGGGTGACTCTGAAGACTCAAGTGACGATGGTGAGAAGGTAGACGTGTAATTTTCAAAGCTATCCCCAAAACCGGTAAATCATTTAAAAGATTTAAAGCGAATTAATTTTATGTCGGGAAAAATTACTATATGGGAATCATTAATAAAACATTCAAATAAAAAGCTTTGGAATGAATATGTAGCTCATAAGAATCAATCAGGGGAGAATAGTAATTCTCTTTCAAAATTGCCCAAAGATCCTTCTATTCAAGAAGGTGTTATTAATGCCCTAAATATTCTCTCTGTATTTCAGAGGAATAGGGATAAGGAGAAAAAATTATTCAATTATTTAGTTGATCAATTCAAATTGAAGTTTAATTCAAAGAAGCTATTTGCATATGGCTATTCAATTCCCCGTAAAGCAGATGACAAGCCCAATCTGATCCCATTCGATGTAATCGTTAATGGTGAGATCAATTGGGATAATTCATCAATTAAAGGAAATGGGCTCGAATTCGTTGGTGTAACGGTATTTAAAAAGCCTTTAATTAATGAATTAAATGAATCATCAAATTCAATTGAAATTAAAAAGGAATCAATTGATACGCTTAATAAAGGAAAAGGACGTCCTTCTAATAAAGAATTAATTAAATCTTATTATAAAAAGGAAAAGACCAATATTGATTTCTCTAAATCAAAAAACAAAATATATTTGGAACTTGCGGATATAATTGGTGAAAGCGAAGATATTAAGATTAATAAAGACACAAATCAGTATATTGGCTTGGGATACGAAGCCATGAACAATGCCATTGGGCCTTTGGTCAACAAGGAAAAGAAAAAAATCACTTCCTAAAATCCTCCCCTGAATTAAACCCTCCGTAAAATCAAAATATTAAAAATACTTTTTGGTTTTCACCCGCGTAACTCCTTTCAAAATCAAGCTTCCCAGATTCCCTCAAATCTTTAAAATTCTGTCTTTTTAAAGCTATTTAAACGGATTTTTGTTGGCGTTCTAATGGTGCTCAGAACGAATACTAACTAACTATGGAGCACCACAATGACACACAACGAAGACTATTTGACCACCTTGTTAAAGGAAAAAGATGCAGCTAAATTCTTGGAGGTTTCTGCCCGATCCCTGCAGGGATGGAGGTTCAAAGGGGGTGGACCTAAATTCGTCAAAATCAGCCACAGGTCTATTAGGTATAGAAAGAAAGAACTTATTGAATGGGCTGAGGGAAAGATTAGGAGTAGCACCTCAGATTCTGGGGAGGTGAATAATGACCTTTAAAGAATCAGTGTTAAAAAACCTTCAACCACACCATATTGAAGAAACCTGTCAGAATATTTTACCTAATGGGAGAAAGCAGGGATGTTATTGGAAGGTTGGTAGTATTAATGGCGAAAAAGGTCAAAGCCTATCTATATGTTTGAATGAATCAAAGGCCGGACTTTGGAAAGATTTTGCGACTGGAGAATGTGGAAATTTTCTTGAGTTGATAAAACAGGTTCTTCACTTAGAGACTAAACAAGCATTTGAATGGTTAGAGACTCATTGTGGAAAACCAAATCTGAATGTTAAGAATCCTTCTATTAACTCCAAACTAAAAAACTCAAATGATTTTGCAATTGAAGTTTGGAATCGTGGTTCTGAAGTTCAAGGAACTCTGGGTGAAGAGTATTTGCAAAGCAGGGGGATCTATAGGCCAACGCCTCCTTCAATACGTTTTATAGCTAACCTTCCTCATTCTCCGAGTAAATCTGAACTCCCTGCCTTACTGTGTGCAATTCAAAACACTTCAGGAGAGATTCAAGGCATACAAAGAATCTACTTATCTGAAGATGGATCAGGGAAAGCCAATGTTGAGTCTGCAAAAATGAACCTTGGAAACATGAAAGGTAATGCCATTTGGTTGGGTGAAGCCTCTCAAACATTAGGAATATGCGAAGGAGTGGAAACAGGTCTTTCTATTCGAGAAGTGGGAATTGGTTTTCCTATATGGTCGGTAATTTCAGCCTTAAATATGCCTGTCATGCAAATTCCAAAAGAAGTTAGAGAGGTGATCCTTTTTCCCGATGGTGATGAGGTTGGAGAGTCGGCGGCTCTCAGTACGGCAGAAAGATTTTTTAAGGAGGAGAAAATTGTGAGAATTGCACGCCCTCCAAAGGGTAAGGATTTTAATAACCTCCTTTGCGAAGTCGAGGAGGTGTCTCATGTCTGTTAAAGAAATATGCTCTGCAATAGAAAATGCTGAAGTTTTTGGATGGGAAAAACCTGACTTCTCAATTATTCACTCAACAAAGCCTGCATGTAAATTCCCCATTGATGTTTTTGAGAGGGAGGTAAAAGAATGGATTGAGATGGCGGCGCAAAAGACTTCTGCGCCTGTTGATTATTTAATAGGAAGTTTTTTAGCGGTTGTTAGTTCTGCAATTGGCAACTCTCGGAGAATAAGCCCATGGGATGGTTGGGTAGAACCCTCAATATTGTGGTTCGCGCTCATTGGAAATCCTTCAAGCGGGAAAAGCCCAGCTATGGGGCCAGCAATAGAATTGCTTCACAATATTGAAAAAGGCCGTGGTGAGCAATATCAAGATAAGCTCAGAGAGCACCAAGAAGAAAAGACCATAGCAGATTTGAAAAAAGAGGACTGGGAGAAAAAGGTAAAGGAGGCGATAACTGAAAAAAAAGAACCACCTGCAATGCCAGATAACGCGATTTTGCCAAAAAAACCAAAAAGGACCAGGCTAATTACCAAGGATGCGACTATAGAATCTCTTTGTAATATTTTGGCTAGTAATCCCAAGGGAGTTTTAACTGTTCGTGACGAGTTGTCGGGTTTATTAGGGAGCTTCAACCGATATGGCAATGGGCAGGGGGAAAGAGCTTTCTGGTTGGAGGCTTTTGGTGGAAGGCAACATGTTATTGATAGGGTAAAGCATGACTCGCCTATCATTATCCCTCATTTATCCGTATCAGTGCTTGGGGGGATTCAACCTGACAAGCTCTGCTCAAACTTGTTCAGTGGGGATGACGATGGATTGCATTCAAGGTTTTTATATATGTATCCAGACCCCATTCCTCCAATCAGACCAGCTTCTAAACCGCTAAGTGGCTTAGTTCAGTTTGGAGTTAATAAGCTTTTTAATCTTAAAATGGATTCAGACAGAAAGGGGAGTGTAGTTCCCAAGACCTTGTATTTATCAAATCATGCAATGGATACCCTCGATATATGGAGGAGTTGGCATCATCAGAATCAACCCGAAGGGTTATTGGCGGGTTGGTGGGGAAAGTTGCCGGGAATGGTACTCCGCCTTGCGTTAACTTTAGAGTTCTTATCTTGGATAGCTCAAAAGAAAAAAGAAGAGCCGGGGCAAGTAACTTCTGACTCCCTGAACAGGGCTATTAGGCTGGTTCAAGATTATTTCTACCCTATGGCTGAAAGAGCCTATGGAGAGGTTGGGCTTACAGAAAAAGAGAAACTGGCAAAGGTTTTGGCTAAGTGGATATTAAATAACAAGCCTGAAATAATTAACACCCGATCAATAATAAGAGAAGCCAAAATTAGGGAATTAAAGAAAGCGGAGAAGGTTCATATGGCCGTCCAGCACCTTCAATCTTTGGATTGGCTTAAAGGGATTGAAACAGAAAATGGTAAAGCCAGTGGGCGAAAACGAGAGGATTTCAAGATAAACCCTAATGTTTATATTTAATAGTTTAAACGTGACCAGATAGATAGTGTCAGCCGTTCTTGAGCCCCGAAATTAGCGGGCGTTAGGAAAAAATAATCTTTCCGCTTGAGGTTGGCTTATTTGGCTCTAGCAAATTTTCAATTCAAATCAAAATGGAATATCAGGATTTAAATCCACCTTTGGATCATAACGCTTTAAAGAATCTAGTTTAGTATGAATATTGCTGAGAATAATATTTTGCTTTTCATTGGAGCAAGATTTTAATAAGTCAATAAAACCTTTTATAATCGATACAGGTACTGATGAGTTTCTTTTATAATAATAATTGCCATTGACAAAGCACCTTATTATTAAATGAGGTGCAGGTAAATAATCTTCAAGCATTACATTCCTATACAATTCTTCAAGCATTGATAGAACATCAGGGGCTGAATTAAAGTATTTAGTGCCAGTCTCTATTTTTGAAACTGCATCACAAAGTTCATTAGAGAATTCTCGATAGGCTTCTCGTTCATGATCACCAAATTCAATTTCTGCGAACTTTTCATTTAAGATACCGCTCATTATTTCAAGGAAACTATGAAACCTTTCATCTGTTGATTGTTTGCACATCCTGCTAAGAGCACTTGTGTGCTTAAAATTCTCGATCTTCTTTTCTTTGATAATTTTTTCAAATAATTTCCCAATAAAATATACTTCAGTTTGAAAATCATAAATTGATTTCTTAAACTCTGGGGGAAGCTCGCACCACCAGTTCAATGAGATGCTCTTGTTGAAGTCGTTAGTGTCAAAAATCTGCTTCCCAAATCCAAAGTCAATTATTTTCACTACTCCATCCTCTGTGACCATTATATTTTGAGGCCTTACATCCCGATGAAGAATGTTTTGCTCTTCTAAATAAGTAAAACCAGAGATGGTTTGCAAAAATATGTCGTTTATATTTTCTGGAAATTTCTCTAGGTATTCCTCGATATCAGAACCTTGAACAAACTCCATTAAGATATAGCCAGTAAAGAGCTCAGGGTAAATGTGGTAATTAAATACTCTGACTATATTTTTATGATTCAATAGATGAAGTAGTTTTATTTCCTGAATGAAATTCTTAAATAGCTCCTCTTTTTGATGGTCATAAAATGGTGAATATTTTTTGCAAACAAAATTTTCACGAATTGTATCGTCATATAATAGAACTGTTTCTCCGCATCCTCCTCTGCCGAGTTTTCTAACAAACTCAAAATCTTTTTGTCGAATAAATTTTATGATTTTTTTGTCCATATTTTTATAACTTTTGAAATAGTATCAATGTGGTTTTTGCTAGGAGATTTTCATTCGGTGACCGCCTTGGGTCATTTCTTGTTTAACGCTGCGCCACTTAACGCAAAACGAATGATACGGTAGCAATAATCTCAAACTCAAAAATACGGCCTTGAATTTTATTAAAATATGTAAATTAATCTGTTATTTCTTGGTAAGGCTGGCAAGAAGAACAACCAGATTTTTCATCAGCGATCTCGGATACTATTTTGCTTTCATAGCAAGTGCGGCAATAGTTTTTATCATCATGTTTAAAGAAGTTATCATTTTTATCTATGGTTGGGTTTTCTTTAAATATATCCGCATATAAAACAGCATTGAGATACTCTGGAGAGGTTATCACCTCTTCTAATGCGGATATTGGGATAAATCCATTTAGCTCAGTTGATCCGTCATGATACTTCTCTCCAAATGTAGCAATTCCTATGACCTCACGGTGACTATTTAGGATCGGACCACCACTACAACCATGATTGATGGGGGCATTTATAATCCATGCTTGCACCCCAAATAGCTTCTTTCGAGACGTTATGCGCCCTTTGCAAATATGTGGCGTCGATTCTGGAGAAAAACCTGGAAAGCCAACCACTGTAACTTCATCGCCAGTCTTTAGGTATTTATCAACACCCATTTTATAGGGTATTATATTTTTCCAATCATCAACTGGTTTTAAAATAGCAATATCATGTTTTTTAGATGCATATATGAATGGGCAATTTTTCTTTAATTGCTGTTCATCATAATGCCTATAGGTGTCATAGCAAATATGGTTTTCATGATCCATTCCTAAAACAACATGTGCATTAGTAATTAGTCCGACATCTTCCAACAAGAAGCCTGTCCCTTGACTATCATCAATTAAATTATCAATCACAAAAGTAGATAGCTGTTCAAGAGATCTCTGGAAATCTTTGTTCGGATTCCCCAGTGCTTCCGACTGTTGATAAGCAAGCTTCCGGTAGACGGGGTCAGTTCTTCCCTTAACCATCTTGATATAATTAATACGCCCTTTAACAACCGCTGAAAAAAATACACCGGGCTTTTTCGCTAAAACCTCTTCTTGCCACTCCTTAATAGTTTTTGTTCTATATTTCTCAATATATTCTTTCTCAGCAGCAATAACGCCGTGTTTTTTCCAAGCATGAAGCATTGATGCTGTTTGCCGAATAAAAGATCTTTTTAAATTCAGCCCTCTGTTTACCGTGATACCTGTAACCTCTTGGCGCTGAGTTCTTCCTTGAAGGCGTACTTTTTGTTCGTTAATTTGAAAGCCATGTTCTTCAATTATTTTTGCTAAACCATTACCTACCAATACCTCTTCACTTTTTGAATTTACTCTTAAAATCTGGCTCGGTAACTTCCCTTTCGGTACGTTAAATGAAAAAGTAATATCATCAGCGTAACGAGAATAAGTGCATCTATTCTCATGCGCAAGCTGCTGTAGCTGCGCATCAAGCTTCCAACAGATCATATTTGAAATAACTGGGCTCGTAGGTGCCCCCTGAGGTAGGGCTCCATTATGGCAGCATATCTGGGCTAATATGGTTGCACCCGCATAAGAATAATTAAATGGGTCTGACCTTAGTAGGTTTCTAACCCTGCCAAAGTGAATACTTCCAAAAAAATCCTTCAGGTCAATGTTAAAAACATACTTCTTATTTACGTGTTTCTCAGCATTTGTGACAATTGACCTTTCTTTTATAAAGCCATGCGTACCTTTTCTTGGAGTGTATATTGTGGAAAGCTCCTTGGCGAAAGTTTGCTGTATTCGCAATAATATGACCTTCGGAGCATTTATAATCCTTCGTTCTCCATTTTTTTTAGGAATGGAAAAATTTTTATAGGACTTATTTGTATTTGGGTATATGAGGGAAGATAGTTGCTTGTAATCGCAACCAAATTTCTCAGCTATTTGTTCCTGAAGTGGCAATATAGAAAACGGATCATCCATTTTTATCTTTTATCTAAGGTCGCAATGCATGAGGGGGTTTTCTCTTATACAACGACAACTGGCCAACTAACCTTGGACAACACTGAGCTCGCCATAAGAAACATAGGTATAACGCATTGCAGATTAACAATGGAAAGTTAAACTTTACCCCTCACACATTGCTACCAATCTATTCAGTAATATTGGTTGAAAAAGTCAAGATTGCAAAGATTACGCACCTCGTTTAATACCAAAAAATAACGTAAATGTGGAATTGAAAAATTGAAGCACATATCTAAAACACTAATTGAGTTGTAAAAGAGCGGTACTGGAGATGCCCCCTTCACAAAAAAACTTATTCACTAGAAAAACAATAACAAGACAAAATTGTCAATGGGGACAAAACCTCTCCCAAACAACCATTCTGTCTTAATTGCCCCATTTGTCTTGTCTCTAGAGCAGAAGACATGAGCTTATAGTTAGATTTTTGAGACTATCTACAACCTTAATGGTAATTTCTCAGTAGGAATTTATCATTTAACGAAATTGGGCCGTCCTAAATTGGTGGGGCAAATTGTACGTACTTATTGTATCAAATAGAACCATCGATTGCGGATTTTATCCGTTTTCCATGATCCTCTAGGGCTTCAATGGCAGAAGACTTTCCAAATCTCGCATAAATTGCGGTGGTGCTTTCATTGGAGTGATTAAGGATGCTTCCAATTAGGTGAAGGCTTTTGCCGGATTGGGCAAGCCAGCTCCCAACAGTTCTCCTTAAGTCGTGGAGCCTCACATCATCCAGCCCTGCTTGTTCCCTTATTCTCCTCCAAGATTTTTCTATGTTGATTAGATGCTTTCCCGTGATTTTTCCCGGAAAGATATAAGGATTACCTTTTTCCTTTGGTAATTTCTTTAGGATTTCAATGGCTGGCTCAGAAAGATGAATATAATGCGTTCTACCTGACTTGGTTTCCGGTAATCTCAATTCATTCTCGAAGAGATCAACATCTTCCCATTTAGCTTGTAAGAGCTCAGACTTTCTAACCCCAGTATACAAATAAAGCCATATTGCATTTTTTGCATAGAGATTATTTTCTTGGTTGATCGCTCTAGCTAGTTCTGGCATTTCTTCGGGAGTGACCCATCTATCCCGCTTGGATTCTTTAAACTTCTTCACTCTTTTGGCTGGGTTTGCGTCTGTTTCCTTTAAGAACCCCCAATCAATAGCCAGTTCAAACATTTTAGAAGCAAGGGCCAGCGTTCTATTAGCTTCATATCTTCGGCTCAGTCCTATTTTATGATGCAAATCACTCACATCATTTTTGGTAATGGAAAGCACCTGTCTTTGCCCCCAGTCCGGGATGATGAAAACCTTTATTCTTCTCTCATCATCTTTCCAGCTTTTCTTATGAGGTTTAGCATGTTTATTCATATAAACCCGGCATAGTTCCCGGACGGTTTTTTCATTAGCTAGTTGCTTCTTCTGTTCGGCTGGGTCATTCCCATCTACTAATTCAGCTAAACGCTTTTGGGCTAAATCTCTGGCTTTGTCTAAGGTGATCTTTCCATATTGTCCTAAGACAAGTAGCCTTTTCCTTTTTCCTTTTCTATAGGAGAGAACGAAGGATTTTTTGCCGCTGGGGTAGAGCCGGACTCCAAATCCTGTAATCATGCTATCCCATCGTACATCCCAACCGCCGTCATATTTATAGGAATCAATTCCTTTTTTGGTAAGCTTAGTATTCATCAGTTGTTCTCAGAGTGACCAATAAGTGACCATTTAAAATGAAATGATAACGTTTCTTGGAGAACAAGTCCACTGATTAAATGCTTATAAATAAATGATTTTGTTGATTTAAAGAAGAATGTCGGTGATTTGGAGGGCTTAGATATAATGACTCTTAATCAGTAGGTCCTCGGTTCGATCCCGAGACGGCTCACCACTCATCGTCTCGCCGGAGGGCAACTAAATATATCAAGGGGTTATGTCTTTAAGGCATAGCCTCTTTTTATTTGCCGATGAATTATTTGATGTGGCACCGGCCGCAGTTTTCCTTGGTCGAAAAGCCGTGATCACCATTGTGACATTTTCCGCAGTATTTCCCCTCATCAAGTGCTTTCATCGTCATTTCTCTATCGGTGTCTGCGTCACCTTTTCTTTTCTGAAAAATACTGTAATGACAATCTCCGCAGTTAAGTCCAGAAGCCATATGAGAGTCATGACTGAATAGGACTGCGGGCTCATCTCCTGTGTCCTCATACCGTAAGATTTCAGGTCCTCTCGCAGAACTCAACTGAGGAAGTGCCAACCAGATAGAAGATAAAAGAAACAGAAAACATAAGCTGATAGGGGAAATATATTTTCGCATAAATCATTCCTCAGAAATAATATTGTTTGCACCCTTTATGAGTCTACTTCCCGCGATCTTACTGAATAGCCATACCAGCATCTAATTGACGCGCCTATCCAATTTCATTTTATCTGGTCTCGACGACAAGTCCACTGTTGACTATAAGTGTTTTTGGGTTCAATCCTAAGGCGGTTCCTCTTTATATAAAGTTAACAAGAGTTTGCTGGTTTTTGATAGGTATCAAACACTAAATGTTATTGCGAAGAAAATGTTTTTCAAAAATATGAATCATGTGTATTCTTGGCATTGAAATTTATAGCGAACTGTCCCTGAACCTTGAATGGGTTTTTTTTATAGAAAGTCTTCACTATATGATGTGCCCTAAATCTGTATTTTTTATAAATAAAAATCCACTCCCAGCACCTTATTTACTCAAAGTTGGGGTGCTGGTGCTTATGATTTTTGGGGTCACATTTCCAACCTGGGCTAATGAGAAGCGGACTTCATTCAACTCCTCAAGATACGAAGAGAATTACAAATTCCTGAATGACCCGAGTCAGAGAACAAATTTTTTCGATTCTATAAAGCACATTCCACTCAATAAATCTGAGTCAATTTATTTGAGTTTTGGGGGAGAAACTCGCCAGCATTTTGAATATATTGATAATAATAACTGGGGCAAGGGTGCTCAGGATACAAATGGGTATTATCTGCAACGATACTTGGGCCACGCAGACCTTCATCTAGGTGGGCGCGTTAGATTTTTCGGGCAACTGATGAGTGGTATCGAATCTGGACGGAATGGTGGTCCGCGAGGAGTGGATAAGGACTGGCTCGACCTGAATCAAGGTTTCTTCGATTTTCAGTTGTGGAAGAAACAAGGTCAACTCTTGACAGTGCGTGCTGGACGTCAGGAAATAATTTTTGGAAGCAGGCGTTTTTTCAATTATCGCGAGCGACCTAATATGCGCCTCAGTCACGATGCGGTGACTGGCATATTCCGCACGGACAATTGGGATGTGCGTGCTTTCGGTTCTCGTCCTGTGGCTCTTGGCCAAAACGTCTTCGACAATAAATCTGGAAATAAAAAAACTGTATGGGGTCTTTATGGAGTGCGCCAGAAGTTGCCGGTGAACTTTTCTTTGAATACCGATTTGTATTATTTGGGATTGTACAATCGTGATGCAGTTTATGATCAAGGGGGGGCTGAAGAAACGCGGCATACTTTTGGGACTCGATTATGGGGCAAAGGAAAAAAACTGGATTACAATTTTGAATTTTTATACCAGTTCGGTAAATTTGGCCGGGGAAATATTCATGCCTATGCCTTGGCATCCGATATGGGTTACACCATTCCACTTAGTGGTTCGGCCAAGTTGCGTTTCAGTTTGCGTGCGGACGTGTATTCGGGGGATGATGATCCGGCGGATGCTGATTTGAATTCATTCAATCCTTTTTTCCCAAAAGGAAAACACATCAGTCAGCTAGCCGCCAGTGGGCTCATCAACCAACGTGATTTGCATCCTCGAATAACGTTGACTCTGGGTGAGCATTGGTCGATCACTACCAGCACCTTGTTTATTTGGCGCGACAGTCTGAAAGACGGTATCTATTCGATTGGTAATGGACTACTGCGTGCTGGTCAATCTAGCCAAGCCCGTTATGTTGGTGCTCAGCCAGAGTTAGAAGCTAAATACATCTTCAACCGACACTTGGATTTAAAAGGAACATTTGTCTATTTCCGTGCTGGAAAATTTCTTAAGCAAACCTCTCCCGGTCGTGATATCTCATACTTGGGTTCCATGCTCACTTTTCGGTTCTAATCTACTTGCCGTTTGTTCCACCACCGTTTATGCCACTCCATCAACAAAATGCAAGTTGATGCGAGTGCTATTACCAATAGCCATATTTTTCCATCAACTGGCTGGGTTTTTAAAATCAGTTGTCCAACTGGAAGGTACATCGCAAGAACGTGGCTGAGGAATGCGCCTAACACACCAAAAATTAAAACGGGATTTTGCAACAGGGGTGTTTTAAAGGCGGACTTGGTTTCTGACCGACAGTTGAACATATGGATGTTTACAAACAATACGATGAATAGCAGCAATATGTTTCTGGCTGACTCCAGCGGGATTCCTGAACCCAGCAATACCTGAAAAAGAATATAGGCTAACCCCCCAATCCAAACGGCAACGATGGCGGATCGTTCAATCATGAGGTGATTAAATATAGGTTCGTCAACAGCGCGTGGTTTGCGTTGCAACTCATCTCCTTCGCCGGGTTCGAATCCCATTGAAACATCCTGAATTCCTTGAGTGACCAGATTCATCCAAAGCAGTTGTACTGGAGTTAAGGGTAAAGGGAACCCAGTGGCCACCGCCAGAGTCACGACTACAACCTCTGCAGCACCGGTTGAAATCAGCATAAAGATGACCTTGCGGATATTTTCGTAAGCGATTCGGCCTTTTTCTACGCCTCCTACGATTGTTGCAAAATTATCATCGCTGATCACCAACTCGGCAGCTTCGCGGGCGACGTCGGTTCCGGACTGACCCATGGCGGCACCGATATTAGCTGTTCGAAGAGCTGGGGCATCGTTCACCCCGTCACCTGTTACGGCTACAAAATGGCCCGTTGCCCGCATCGCGTTAACCAAGTCCAACTTTTGATGGGGAGCAACTCGCGCGAAAACACGGGCAGTTTTTACAACTTCCTGAATTTCTTCAGGACTCATGTTTTGCAACTGGGCTCCTGTAACAACTTGATCCTCATTGAGGTCTAACCCGATATCTCTGGCAATCGTTAAAGCAGTCAGTGGGTGATCTCCCGTGATAATCGCTACATCAATTCCCGCTTCCCGGCAGGAGGCAATGGCTTCTGGTACCCCTTCCCTCAGGGGATCAATCATCCCAGTTAATCCTAAAAATTCAAGTTCAGCCGGTTCAGCCGGAGGATGATGAGGGTCTAGATTTTTTGGTGCTGGTCCGTGAGCGAACGCCAGCACCCGGTAACCTTTAGTTGCCATTTCCTCGGCGGCCTTAAGAATGGAGTGGTGTTTGTTTTCGCCCTCTATTTTCTTGCACATTGAAAGGACTTGTTCAGGCGAGCCTTTAACAAAGGTCCTGATATCTCCTGTGGGCAATTGATGGAAGGAGGCGGAAAACTGGTATTCCGGCTCAAATGGAATCTGATTCACCTGTGGACAATTTTCCAGAATATGTTCTTGCCCTACTTTTATTTTTTGTCCTAGGCTGAGCAGGGCAATATCTGTTGGGTCACCACGATGTGACCAGTCTCCATTATGTGCGTGAAGGTCACCCTCATTGCATAACACTGCGGCGGTTATTAACGATTCCAATCCATCTACTTCGCTAATGTGATTTATACTGTGTTCATTGAATATTATTTTTCCGTTGGGAGCAAACCCCTGCCCAGTGACTTGGCACACAGACCCATTTGGCAGGAAGACTTCTTTTACTGTTAGTTCGTTGCAGGTTAAAGTTCCCGTCTTATCGCTGGCTATCATTGTGCAACTTCCCAGTCCTTCAACTGCGGCAAGGCGGCGCACAATGACACCACGTTCGGCCATACGTTTGGTTCCAATTGCAAGGGCAACGGTGAGAGCGACAGGCAGACCTTCAGGAATCACGGCAACTGCCAATGCCACGCTGAACATGAACATGTCTAAAACTCCGTAGCCTTGAAACAGAATCCCTAAAATACCTACGACAAAGATGGCCACCATCACAAACCAGGCCAGAGCCTGACTGAACCGTTCCATACGAATAATGAGTGGAGGTTTTCCTTGTCCTGTTTCCATCATGGCTTTTGCCAGACTTCCAATTTCGGTTCGCATGCCAGTGGCAATGACAATACCTCGAGCACGTCCACGTATGACAATGGAACCGGCATATCCCATATTTAATCTGTCCGAAACAGGTACAGAGTTCTCACCGCTCCAGTCTGATTTTTTTAATACTGGCAGAGACTCTCCGGTTAGTAGAGATTCATCAATTTCTAATCCATGCGTCTTTAACAAGCGTAGATCGGCTGGAACTCGGTTTCCGGACTCCAGCCAAACGATATCACCAGGAACCACCTGTTCGGCATCCACTTCATACACTTGACCATTGCGTTCTACAGTGGCGCGGATTTGTAATAGTTTCTGTAAAGCCTGGGCACTTTGCTCTGCTCGCCATTCCTGAATTCCACCAATGGTGGCGTTCAGGCACAGTACTCCAACGATGAATCCGGCATCAATAAACTCGCCAATGACAAGAGAAGCGATTGCGGCTACGGCCAGGATATAAACAAAGGGACTTTGGAATTGCCGGATGGCAATTATCCACCACGCAGGGGGCTCTGCCTGCGGAAGTTGGTTTGAGCCATGTGTCTTAAGGCGTACTTGAGCTTCCTGCTTTGAGAGACCTTTCGAGGTAGCTTCCAGTTTTAAAAATAAATCAGCTTCAGGCTGAGTATGCCAATACTCTTCAGTAGGTGGGGGAGATGCATCTGGGTTTGATAAAGAGTTCATAGGTGTAGACGGGTGCTATTAAATTTCATAGTTCATGACATATTTATGAATTCCTTCAGCGGCTTTTTTTCCTGCTCCCATTGCTGAGATGACCGTTGCGGCTCCCGTTACGATGTCACCTCCAGCAAATACACCGGGTCGGGAGGTTAAATTAATATCGGGATCGGCTAATTCTATATGCCCATGGCTGTCGGTTTGTAAATCAGAAGCACTTTTTGCTATTAACGGATTAACTCCACTTCCGAGAGCAATGATGACAGCATCAGTTTTTAAAGGGAAGGTGCTGCCCTTTACAGGTTGGGGATGTTTTCGCCCAGAGGTGTCAGTTCCAACCAGTTCCATTTTTTGACAGATGATTTCAGAAACCCAACCGTTGCTACCTTTTATCTCAGTCGGACTTGCCAGATAATGAAACTCTATTCCCTCTGCTTCCGCATGTTTTATTTCTTCCAACCGGGCGGGCAGTTCATCACGTGAACGTCGGTAAACCAGCATCACCTTTTCGGTGGTGGGCAGTCGAAGGGCTGTCCGGGCAGCATCCAGCGCTGTGTTACCACCGCCGATCACTGCAAAAGTTTTATGGTGATGAATGGGTGTGTCGAATACGGGGAATTCCCAGGCATGCATCAAATTGATTCGAGTTAAAAACTCATTGGCTGAATACACGCCATTGAGGTTTTCACCAGGAATGTCCAGAAAATAAGGCAGTCCCGCTCCAGTACCAATAAAGATAGCGTTGAAACCATCTTCATTTATTAATTCGTCGAGGGTTTTGATTTTTCCGATCACATAATTAACTTTGATCTCGATACCCAAGCGCTTTAGGTAATCCAGTTCGGCTTCCAGGATTTCTTTTGGAAGACGAAACTCTGGGATACCGTAAAACAAAACGCCTCCGGGTTTATGTAAGGCTTCAAAGATAACAACCTCATGTCCCAGTTTTGCGAGATCTCCGGCGGCGGCTAATCCTGCTGGGCCTGCTCCTATAATGGCGACTTTCTTACCAGTAGAAGGTAAGGTTTCAATAGTTTTCACTTCACTGTGAGTACGCTCGTAATCAGCGACAAACCGTTCTAATTTTCCGATGGCCAGAGGCTCGCCCTTGATACCGATCACGCAATGTTTTTCGCATTGGTCTTCTTGTGGGCACACTCGACCGGTGACAGCGGGTAACGCGTTAGACTCTTTAATGATGCGAGCCGCTGCGAGAAAATTTCCTTCGGAGACCTGCTTAATAAAATCCGGGATGCCGACTCTTACAGGACAACCCATGACGCATTTTGGTTTTTTGCATTGGATGCAACGCGACGCTTCGAGTTGAGCCATTGCGGGGGTGTAACCCAGACTCACCTCGTGAAAGTTCTTTCTTCTCTCTTCAGGTTCTTGCTCTGGAGAGGGAATCCGTGGTGCTTTATTTCGTTGTGTATCTTTTTTCATTTTCATCCATATATTTGAGATACTTCTGCAAGCCGGCACTTTTCTCCGGCATCGTTTAAATACTTTTCCCTAGCCTCAATTTCTTCGGGGATGTAGGTTTTTAATCTGTTGAGCAATCCTTCGAAATCGACAGCATGGCCGTCAAATTCGGGGCCGTCCACACAAGCGAACTTCATTTCACCGCCCACCGTTACCCGACAGGCACCACACATGCCAGTTCCATCAATCATGATAGGGTTCATGCTTACAAGGGTAGGGATCTTGTAGGGACGCGTCAAGTCTGCCACCGATTTCATCATGATTAACGGGCCAATGGCGATGATGCGATCAATCGGTTTCTTTTTTTCGATCAACATTTTCAAAGTATCTGTGACAAGTCCTTTTGTACCGTAGCTTTCATCATCAGTGACAACGTGAACTTTCGTTGCGGCATTTAACATTTCTTTTTCCAGGATGACCAGTTCTTTAGTCCGTGCACCCAAAACCGCAATGGTTTTGTTTCCTGCTTGAGTCAATGCGCGAGTAATAGGGTGAATAGCAGCGATGCCGAATCCACCCCCTATCAGCACGACTGTTCCAAAGAGATCTATTTGAGTGGGGTTTCCCAGTGGTCCGACGACATCTAAAATAAAATCACCTGCGTGCATGAGACTCATTTCGAGTGAGGTTTTTCCAACCGCCTGGACAAAAATAGTGAGTGTTCCCTGGATGGGATCGGAGTTTGAAATGGTAATCGGGATGCGTTCACCGGTTTCATCAAGGCGAATGATAATGAATTGTCCAGGAAGCGCCTTTTTGGCGATATCTGGTGCGTGCAGGAGATACTGAAACACCTGCGGGGCTAAATGTATTTTTTTCATTATTTTAAACATGCAATGTTCAACCTCAAAGACTCGTCTATATAAATGGATATCCTCTAATCTAAATATATTCCCATTCAGCGACATATACTATTATTAATGTACTAACACGGCACCCGATGGAATATTTTGATCTAATTATGATCTAAGACATAAAAGAGTTAAGATAAACAAAACAAAAACTAGGATAGATGTCTTCTGTCCAATACATTCTGTGAATATGGAACCGATCCTTGATATCGCCAGAAAGCTGGGGCTGACCGAAGGAGACATCATTCCCTTTGGAAATGATAAGGCGAAGATTCGCCTTGAGGTTCTGGCAAAGTTTCCCGCAAGAGGAAAAATGGTTTTGGTATCGGCCATCACTCCCACTCCTGCAGGAGAAGGAAAAACCACCACAACTATTGGTTTAGGACAAGCGATGGCCCGACTCAACAAGTCGGTTTGTCTGGCACTCCGGGAACCTTCCTTGGGGCCTTGCCTGGGTATGAAAGGTGGAGCAACCGGTGGTGGGTCGAGCCAGGTAATACCAAGGGAAGATATCAACCTGCACTTTACCGGCGATTTTCATGCCGTGACTTCTGCTCATAATCTACTAGCAGCGATGCTGGATAATAAAATTTACCATGAAGGGCTGTCCGACATTGACCCGAGACGCATTATCTGGCGGCGTGTTATGGATATGAATGATCGTTCTCTTCGTAATATTGTTATCGGGCTGGGAGGCGTTTTACAAGGTGTTCCTCGTGAAAGTGGATTCGACATCACTGCCGCCTCTGAAATTATGGCTATCTTGTGTCTTGCAGAGAGCCATGAAGATTTGAAATCCCGACTGGGTAATATTCTTGTGGGGTTTACCTATAAAGAAGAACCTATTACAGCAAAAAGCCTCAACGCATCTGGAGCCATGGCGGCCCTGCTCAAAGATGCGTTGCTCCCCAACTTGGTCCAAACTACAGAGGGCGTGCCCGCCATAATTCATGGCGGACCTTTCGCAAACATTGCGCATGGGTGTAACTCAGTTCTAGCAACTAAAATGGCTCTGGCTCTTTCCGACTGGACGATTACTGAGGCTGGGTTCGGCTTCGATTTAGGCGCAGAAAAGTTTTTCGATATTAAATGCAAAGGGGCGGGGCTTGATACCGCTGCTGTGGTTTTGGTTGTGACTTGTAGGGCACTAAAGTCTCATGGTGGTGTTGACAAGGTTGACCTTGGGGAATTTGATTCCGAAGCGGTTTATAGGGGGTTGCCTAATCTGGACAGGCATGTGGAAAATATAAAACAATTCTGTGAACCTCCCATAGTTTGCCTCAATCGCTTTGAAGGGGATCACCTTGATGAAATTGCTGTGGTGCGAAAACATTGTGAAGAAATTCTTCAGGTACCCTTCGCGGTGAGTAACGTTTTTGCCGAAGGTGGTAAAGGCGGAATGGATCTGGCAGAGAAAGTGATTCTGAACGCAGAAAAAAAACATCAACCCTTCTGTCCACTTTATGACTGGAATGAAGATGTGAAAACAAAAATCTGGAAGATTGCCAACAAAATGTATGGGGCCGATGAAATTAAATACACCCCAAAAGCGGAAAGAGATCTCAGGTCTATAGAAAAACTTGGGTACCAGAACCTTCCTGTGTGCATTGCCAAAACTCCTGCCTCTTTGTCGGATAACCCGAAACTTCGAGGAAGGCCGGAACATTTTGCGGTTACCGTCCGTGAAATATTAATTGCCGCAGGAGCCGGGTTCCTCATTCCTTTAACAGGAGACATCCTGAGAATGCCGGGATTGCCTAAAACCCCCCAGGCAGAACGCATAGATTTGAGAGGAAACAATATCACCGACCTAAGATGAAAGGCCCCTATGAGTGAAGGGATGGAAACGTTAAGGCTACTTTATATTGCTATGGGTCCGGGCATAGCCATTGCTGTTTTTATCTACTATTCCGACAAGTGGGAGAGAGAGCCTAAGAAACTTGCGATTAAATGTTTTTTTCTCGGTGGTCTGGCTGTTTTCCCCGCCTACTATTTTGAAGGTGTTGCTGAACAAGTTATAGGTATGCAGGCTTTGCAGGATGAGAGTTCTCCGCTTTTTTGGCCAAAGACCCTCCTTTATGCATTTCTTGGCGTGGCCCTTGCCGAAGAATTCTGCAAATTCCTTTTTTTGAAAGGGTTCGTCTTCGATGAGCAGGAATTCAACGAGCCCTTTGACGGCATTATCTATGGCGGTTTGGTCGGTTGTGGATTCGCCACCGTGGAAAATATCATGTATGTCCTTCCACATGGGCATGAGGTGGGGATTTTACGAATGCTCACTGCTGTACCAGGTCATGCTTTTTTTGGCATCATTCTTGGCTATTTCATGGGGCGCGCAAAGTTCAGTCTTAATGGGGCCAGGCACTTGATGCATGGTCTGTTTGTTGTGGTCGCGCTTCATGGCATTTATAATACCGCCGCTTTTTCCAATACCACATGGTCCATATACCTGATTTTCGCAATCATTTTTTTGGGGATTTATCTGGGGTTGAAGGCAAAGAGGGAGATGGAAAAACTCGCAACCGTTATTGAATTTTCTGCAAAACAATATTTTCCTCTAAAAGGACGTAGAAAAAAAGTTCCTTTATATCTGAAAGATATTCGCTGTCTTCTGTCAAAAGGAAAGTTAGTTCCCGAAGACAACCTGATCGATAGAAAAAGCGGAAAGGTGAAGTCGATCCGGGAAATATTTTCTTCAAAAATTATTTCCCAATATAAAAGATTACCCAAAACACCGTTTTGCGGTATGCCAGTCAATCTTTTTATGGTTTTTTATCAAGTGACTTTTGGGCTCTATCTGTATTTCTGGTTTCTGGGGAATTATAGGGATTTCACCAGCTATAAAAAATTGAAACTTAACCCGGAATTGCTGGCACTGGGATTGTTCATCTTCACGATTCTTCCCTATTTTTTTTACGGGGTTATCCAGAATGCTTTGGGGGTTCGGGAGGTCAACCCTGTGGTTGATATTTCTTTCAATCTAGCTGTGGCGGCTATAGAAACGGCCTTTTTATATGTTCAGTTTCAAATATTTTCGGGTTTTCTAAAAAATAAACTGGCAAACCCATTTTCGGTTCCGGTGGTCATATTGGGATTTTTCGTTCTTAGCGCATTTAAAAAGGTATTGCCTACGACCATTCCTTTCTATCTTTTTTGGGAAATGGTTCTGATTCTTTTTCAGGGAGGGGTTTTAGCCATTGTTCAGAGAGATTTGAATCTTTACTGGAAGTTCGAAAATGAGAGAACAGGTAGCGTCCACTGCGCTTGAACGCTGCCCGGTAACCATTCACTAGAGTTGATTTTAATGACCAAAACAAAACTTGTTGCTCTTATTGTAGCTGTAGCAGGTTCATTACTTTATCTTTACAGCTATTTGAATCCACCGGAAACCTGGGAAAGCCATAATAAAAAAGGTGTGAGTGCCTTTCAGGCATCCCGCTATGCTGAGGCAGAAAATCATTTCATACAAGCCTTGGAGTTGGCGGAAAATGCTCCCATCAATAATGATCGTCTTCATTTTAGTCTCTATCAGTTGGCAGAAATTTACCGGATTCAATCTAAGTTTGTAGAAGCCGAGCTGGTTCTCAAGCGGACTTTAGAGATAGATGAAGAGTTATTAGGCCCGAAGCATCCAAATGTGGCTTTCGGACTGAATAATCTAGCGTCAAACTATCGTGTACGTGGTAGGTACGAAGAGGCTGAGGCATTATTGGAGAAGGCATTGAAGATTCTGGAAGAATCTCTGGGCAGGGAGCATGCACTGGTCGGAAACATTCTCGAACATTATGTTCATCTGCTTAAAAAAATGGACCGCTCTGCAGAAGCCGAGAAGCTGGAAAGTCGTTTGCGAGTGATTTATTCAGCGCAAGGCATGGAAAATCAGTAGATAAGTGTGGATAAAACTGTCATCCGGCCCCACTTTATTAATAGGGAATATTTCTTCTTAGGTGGTGTCTCTTATATAGAGGATAAGTAAAACAATCAACTGAGCGAGGGCCGGATGTGGCGAATACGTATACATGGTCGTGGGGGGCAGGGGATAAAAACCGCTAGCCAGATTTTAGGCAGTGCGGGTTTTTATTCTGGCTTCCAAGCGCAAGATTTTCCTCTCTACGGGGCTGAGCGAAGAGGAGCCCCGGTCATTGCTTTCACTCGTATCTCAAAAGACACTATTCTTGAGCGCGGACCAATATTATCCCCCGATATAATTTTGATCGGGGATGAAACCCTGCTTAACGATCCCCAATCTGCTCCTCTTTGCGGGGCAGAGCCATCCACCATAATCTTTGTCAATTCTGATCGCACGCCTGAGTCGTTGGAGCATAACTTTTCGATAACGGCGGTTAACCTGACCGATCTCTGTCTCCAGTATCTAGATAATCGCACGATGTACAGCTCTGCTCTTTCTGCCGTGGGAGCCCGACTGCTGGGAATCATTGAGTTGCCGGATCTTCTGCAAGCTGTGGAGGATGAATTAACGGGAGTTTCTTCCAAAGTGCTGAAAGGCAATCTTGATCTGGCACGGAAAATTTTCGAAGTCATTCAACCAGCAGTCATTTCAGAAAAGGTGAATAAGCCCTTAATTGCCAAGCAGTTGGTTTTTCCTCAACATCTACCCGTGATTGATGCGGCTCCTATTATTTTACAGCCGGGAAACATGGCATTACGAAAAACCGGAAACTGGAGAGTGGAAAGGCCAGAAATTGACTACGAGCATTGTAATAACTGCTTGATCTGCTA